>SXOY01000001.1 GCA_005776545.1 Planctomycetia bacterium
CACCAAAATACACATCATCCACAAGCGAAACATCAATCCCGCTCCGCGCGATCACCGCGCGAATCACGTGTGCTGCCAAGTCATCCGGGCGAACAGTTGACAACGCACCGCCGTAGCGGCCAATTGGAGTTCGTAGTGCGCAGATTACGGCGGCTTGTCTTTGCATGATGAATGATATGCGAACAGCTGACGGGCCTTCGAGGAAACGTTCATCCCTTCCGCTTCACCAATTCTGTAATCGCAATGGGCGCGAATGGAGAGACGCAACCTTTCGAACACGGATAGTCGCGATAGATTCCCAGCGTCTCGCCGATGGCGATGGCGCGCTTGCGAAGCTTGGCATCGTAAATACCAATGTTCATCAGCGCGTTGTTCATTGTCCATTGCGTTTCGGGAGGCGCATCTGCCATCTCTGACTCGATGCGATCGAGCAAGCCCGGCAGATCAAGGTCCTTTGCACTTTTGGCGATCTTCGATGCGGTCAGGCTCCACCCCGCGCGTGCGGCCCACCCGTTCTCATCTTCCATCCACTTGATGCGAAGTTTTTCCTTCTCGTCATCGGGTTGTTCCTTGACGATATAGGCGTTGAACCAGTCGGCCACCCACGCAAAGGTTGCTTGGCGGACCATCTTGTCGATCTCCTTTGCGGAGAGTTCTTTCGGTTTCATCAGGAGCATCGCCAGCAGCTGGGCATCAATATTCAAGGTCTTCCAGAGTTCGATCGCAAGCGCGTGATCGGTTTTAATCTTTTTCGCCAGCGCGCGGATGTCGCCCGTGGGCACGCCGAAGTGTTTCAACTTCCCCACGCCGTTCTTAATGTTCCAGGTACGTCGCTTCTCATCGCCGAGAGATTCGAGTTGGGTGAGGGCTTCTTTGAGATTCATGGCGGGGATTGTAGCAAAACGGCATCTAGTCCGTGGGTAGTTCAAAGTCGTGGACTTCAACGAACGGCCCCGTTCCGTTCGGACGCTCAAACACCGAGCCCGCAGGTGAATCGAGAAACGGGATGATGTCTGGGTCGTAATTTGCGATCGTGTTCACGTCGTACATCGCATGATTGTCCGCGTTGTCCATGTAGTCATTGGATTCATGCCCGGACATGAAACGCCACCCGCTGTCGAGATCGCGTTCCGTAACTTCGCGATACATAAATCCGACCTTGCGCCCACCACAGGTTATCATGTCGGTAGCGATGCAGCCGCCATGACCAGTAGCGAGCGGTCGAATTTGATCGCCGCGAAGTCGAAACGGTTTCTTACTTGGATCTCCCATACGACAATTCCTCACATACCTCGCACGGTGTCAAGAAATGAGCCGTGCCATCCTATGAATGCTGGCTCGCGTCTCGTGCCGCCTGCCAACCCGAACTTCCCCACTTCTTCGTCGAAAATAATGCGGTAGCCATCGCCGTTATCGGGATCTTCTTCAAGTACAAGCCAAGCTTCAAACGGTTTCCCGCCCCGAAACTTTGGAAATGTGTTCTTGCAGATAACGCGTTCTGGCTTGATCAGGCATCGGGTGAAGTCAAGACCATGCGGATTATGCTCGGGCCGCCCGAGCACATCGGTGCCGACTGATGTGATTTCGCGCGCGATAAGTTCTGAGACATCTGCTGCGGTCACGACATCTCCTAACGATTTTCAATAATCCGAGCGGTTGCCCTCAACGACATACATCACCGCAGCTTTCATTGGCCCGTCGAGCTGTCATCGGCTATCGGACAACTCAAGCTCTTGTCATACATTCCCGATCGATCAAAGCAGCACGGCCGGCGTTTCCCCTTGGCGAGCATGTCGCAAGCGGTATCGATCCGCTTCACGCGCGTCTCGGCCCGCTTGCCCGACGCGATCCAGTGAATGAAATCCCGGCGGGCTGCGGGCGTGATGTCTGACCACGCCTCTCGCGCTTTGACCGGGGCCGCCGCGAGCGCTTTCTTCAGATCCGGCGGCACATCAGGCTCAGGCTCCTCTGCGACCGGGGAGATTTCCAGTGTGACAGAGTCGCCCGGTTCCGCCGCCGCCGCTTTGCTCAATTTTTGGTCTACCTTCAGCCAGTGGCCGCCTTTGCCATCGGGATCGAGCGTGGCCTGGAAGGAGGAACCATTAAGCGTGCCTTCAACTGTCACCTTGCCGCGCGAAGGAAGCTTTTTGCTGGCTTCTTTCGGCATGTTCAGGAATGTCCAGGAAACGCCCTTTTCAGCGGCAGGCGCAGGTCGAAGGAGCGTTGCACTGAAGCAGATCTTGGAAGTGGAGTCGCTGACTTCGCGAGCGGGCTGACCAGTTGATTTCGAGACTCGTCTTTTCGGTGGGATTTTCGTTGCCTTTTGTTTCATGGTTCACTCTCCATTCACTCTAAAGATAGCCGATTATTGGGGTACAGTTTGACCCAATTGCTACCCCACCCTTTGGATATCCACATGGACAGACAGCGTTTCAGCTTCCTGGCACACAGTTCCCTTGCGTTTGCAAATCCGCTTTCTTACCAGTCGATCGATCAGGCAATCGATCTATTGCCCGTTGGCCGCAACTCCTCCGCGCTGGATATTGGCTGCGGCAAGGCCGAGTGGCTCATTCGCCTCGCCGAACAAAAGCAGGTTTCTGGGATCGGGGTTGATATCTCGCCGCGCGGGCACGATGCCGCGATGGTGCGGCTCAAAGAGCGAAGCGTCAGTGATCGCATCTGGCTGCACTGTGCCGATGCCGCCAGCTTTGTTGCCG
>SXOY01000009.1 GCA_005776545.1 Planctomycetia bacterium
GAATGGCAGTTGTTCATGGTTGATCATCTGCCGCTTCATAGGAATCGCCAGGAAGACTCCCATCAACCCAGTACAAAGTGTGAAGACAACAACAACCCATGGTGCTGTGATATCCCACGTATGGAGATTTTCGGCCCAGGTCTTGAGCGCTGCCCCTTCGGTTCCCACTGGCGGATCCTGCAACAACACAATCGCCCCGAACATCGTTGCAATAGTTGAACCCGTTGAATAACCTGCCGCAGAAGCAGTAGATGCCATGCAGGCGTTTTCCAGCACAGTCATCTGTGAGACTTTGCCGCGACTCGTCAACACCACAAAGTTCCACATCACGAACGAAATCACGCACGCGGTAATGGCAATCCCGAAACCCCATCCGATCGACAACGATGTATAGAGGTTCGCGGCGGACATAAGCATGCCCAGCACACCACCCACCAGCACCGCGCGCAGCGTGAGCTGCCGCATCTGATCACCTTTATATATGTGCTTGAACCAGTACGCATCTTTCTGGTCTGGTGTCGCGTCGGCAGCAAGCGGTGGAAGCGTCGGATCTCCGAACGGATTTGAGACTGGCTGGCCTTCTGTGACCGGCGCGGATGGACTTGACATGCGACTGCTCTCCAATATTCAACGTTGGGTCCGGCGCCAAATCTTGACGCTCAGACGTGATGAAGGTAGCGGATTCTCCCTCGCTGTGCAAACTCTATCGGTCCACTTCCCCTCGATTCAGCAATTCATCAGTTGGCCGTTCGGGTATTGTCGTGTTTGGCGGCTACACTCGCCTCGTGCGACCGCTTCTACTTCTATGTATCGCCGCTGCTTCCACCGGGTGCATCCGCTCCAAATTAGATGCGCGTGGGACAGATGCCGCCACAGTTTCAGACGCTTCGCCTACCACTGCACCTGCCCCGGTCAATTCACCGTTTTCCCCTCGATCGGTGCGTATATACCCGCTCACCCGCATCGAATCCGATGCCAAAGGCCCGCGCGTCGTTTGCTATGTCGAGTTCAAAGATGCCTGGGGAGATACGACAAAATCTACCGGAACTTTGATAATCGCCCTGTATCGCCCAGTTGGCGGCGTAGAACCCGGCATGGAACGTCAGGAGCGGTCATGGGAGATAGACCTCAATGACCTCGAGAAAAACGCCCTCCTCTTTGACCCCGCAACCCGCACTTATCGACTTTCATTGCGCGACCTTCCCGATTGGCTGGTCCCCGGCGCTTCAGCCCGCCTTCGTGTCTCAATGCGAGCAGAGTCGGGGGTATTGACAGATGACTATCGAATGACCCCCTGAATATCGCGGCGGTTTCCACTACCCCTGAACCGGCGTGGGTTCCCAATGCGCAAGTTCTGGCGGGATCGCTCCAAAAGACTTTTCCAATAGGCCCAGCGTGCGCGTAAGGTTGGTTTCATCAAACGAAGTCATCGAGATCAGAGCGATCGCGCCGCCGCCAATGACCAGTTCATCGCCATGCTTCAGTTCAACGCATACTGATTGCAACTCTGGTCCAATGAGTAGCCCTGCGAAATCTGAATGACTGCTGTGTACCGAGACATTGTCATTAAACCCTTCGCTTTCGAGTAAGACGGGAGAAAACCCAAAAAGTTTTTTCACCGAATCTACAATTCCTTTTTTGTGCATGCGCACGATGGGCCATTGCGTCGATGATTGCTTTAGAAAAATATTGCGAGTGGTCGAGTGCTTTCCGTGCTGAACAGTGTGACGGATGAACCAGATCTCGCCGAAATCTGTGGTTTGTGTAGCGGCATAAAAAACCCGACCAGTCGATCCAATGTCTGCCGCGGTCCTGAAAAGCCAGTCGATTTCAGCTGGCAGCGCAACTTGTTTTCCAGCCCAAAAACTCCCCGTGGAAGCGATATTCGAAAAACCTTGTGCTCGAAGAAAATCTTCCACCTGCGCCTGAGAAAGCTGTGCAAAAGAGATAATGAGAATCACAAGCAATACAAAACCGCCAAAGCCACCAATCGCCAGAAGTTGCGGCGAATATGTTCTCGAAGTGCTTACTGCCACGGCGAACGACGCGATCCAGACGATCAGGACCACACCCATGACGATGCATCGGTTTCGCGCCTTTGGTTGCTCTGTTTGATTCGAATCCGTTTCCAAGTGTCAAGAGGATATCCTCTGAACATGCAAACCAGTGTGGCGAAACTCTCCTCCAGAGACTCTCTCCCTCTGGCTGACAATCGCATCCGCGGTGTCGTAATCGCCGCAGCTCAGGCGATCGCGGAACGATTCGGTGTTCAGATCCTGAAGCTCCAGGCAACTGACAACTCGATCGAAGTCGAACTTGGGGCCAGCAAACTCGCCGCCATCGGTTTCGCCGCCGAACTTCGTCGCGTGACCAACCGCTGGGCAGAAACTAAAAACCTGCCGCACTTCTGGCCCGATCCGCCCCCCGAAGACCCGCCAGGAGATTTCCCGTTTGACGGTTCCTATGACGGCTGGCTCAAACCCAGCGACTAAGCTCTCGTC
>SXOY01000097.1 GCA_005776545.1 Planctomycetia bacterium
GACTGACTATTCTGCGGGTAATGGATCGGAGTGTTGGGAAGCAATTCGAAAACATGTGAGCATATTGGAACAGAGCACCACCGGCAATTTCATTCGGATTCCAGATTGTCCGCGCTGCGGATATGAACTGCGTGGGTTGCCGATTCCGGGTGGAGAGAATCCTGCGGGGCCGGGGCAGTGCCCGGAGTGCGGGCTGGTTTTTGAGTGGTCGGAATTGCTCAATCCGTTGTATCTTGCGCCGAAGTGGTTTGTGGAGATTGGACACGGGCGGCTGATATCCCATTCGTTGAAAACCACGTTTCATTCGATGTTTCCGTGGAAGTTCTGGCGGCTGGTGCAGATGGGATTTCCGCAGCAATTTGGGCGGGCCATCGCGTGTATGTTCATTGGGTTTGTCGGTCTCTGGGTCAGCGCGTGCATCGTCGGCGTGTTGTGGTCCATTGCCTTCGAGTCGTTTTCGACGCAATATCCCTGGTCAACGAGTCTTGTGGATTCGCTGTATTTGCATCCAATGGAGACCTTGTTAGAACTTCTCTGGTCAGAGGAGTCGAGTTTTCTCAGCACTCCGTGGCAGATGACGGCGTATGTGGCATGCGTGGCGATGCCGATTGCGATGCAGCTTGCGCCGGAGACGTTGCGTCGCGCCAAAGTGCTGAAGGCGCATCTGTTTCGAATTGCAATCTACAGTGTTGCACCGGTGCTGCTGGCCGGCGCAATTCCTGGTGCATGCAGGGCGGTGTGGTGGTTGCTTGAGATCGGCGTTCGCGGGCAGAATTACTGGTGGGGTGGAAGCCAGTTCATGCATAAGCACGCATTCTGGATTCGCCCGGGCATTGCGTTCCTTGCGATTTTTGTGACATGGGGATTTGCGTGTTCGCGCTATCTGAAGCTGCCACAGCCGTGGCTGGTGGCGGGTTTACTTGGCATGCTGTCAGTTTTGGCGGGTGCGGTGGTGACGATTTTCTTGGTGGATTCATACGTGCTTTTTGATGATTAGGCGAAGGCGACGAGCGTAACATTCCGGCCTATGAACGCATTGACTAAGACCGATCCTGAAATCGCATCGCTTGTTCGCATGGAGGCGGAGCGCCAGGAGACGACGCTGGAACTAATCGCAAGTGAAAATCACACATCGCCGGCAGTGATGGAGGCGATGGGGACGTGTCTGACGAATAAATACGCAGAGGGCTATCCGGGCGCGCGGTATTACAACGGGTGCGAGTTTCACGACAAAGTCGAGTCGCTGGCGATTGAACGGGCCAAGGCGATGTTTGGCGCGAAGTTTGCAAATGTGCAGCCACACTCGGGCGCACAGGCAAACGCAGCAGCGTTCATGGGATTGATGGAGCCGGGGTCGACGTTTGCATCGTTGTTGCTCAAAGACGGTGGACATCTCTCACACGGGATGAAGATCAATTTCAGCGGGCGGTATTACAACCCTGTGCATTATCCACTGCATTACGATGCAGCGCATCCGGAGTTTGAGCGAATTGATTATGACGCTGCTCGCAAGGTGTGTCTGGAGCACAAGCCCAAGGTGATTATGTGTGGGTATTCGGCGTATCCACGCACGATTGATTTTGCAAAGTTCAGAGCGATTGCCGATGAAGTGGGGGCGTTGCTTGTTGCCGATGTGGCCCATATTGCGGGATTGATTGTGGGCGGGAGCCATCCCAACGCGTTGCCTCACGCACATGTTGTGACGACGACCACTCACAAAACACTACGCGGACCGCGCGGTGGATTGATCGTCACGAACGATGAAGAACTGGCGAAGAAGATCGACAAAGCAGTGTTCCCGGGTATGCAGGGCGGGCCATTGATGCACATTATCGCGGCCAAGGCCGTCGCGTTTGGCGAGGCGTTGAAGCCGGAGTTCAAGACGTATACGCAGCAGGTTGTGAAGAACGCTAAGGCGCTCGCGGCAGCGATGGTTGAGAAGGGATATCGCATTACCAGCGGCGGGACAGACAATCACCTGATGCTTGTCGACCTTCGCAAAAAGAGCGACAAGCTCACGGGCCTTGATGGTGGCAAGTGGCTGGAAACCGCGGGGATTATCTGCAATATGAACGGAATTCCCAATGATCCGCGGCCGCCGCGGATTACGAGCGGAATTCGCCTGGGGTCACCCGCGCTCTCAACTCGCGGCATGAAAGAAGCCGAGATGGCGGTGGTTGCCGGATTTATCGATCGCGTGCTTTCGGCGGGCATCGAAGGGCCCGATGAATTGGCGAAGGCGACCAGCGAAGTGCGCAGCAGCGTCAAGCAGCTCTGTGCGAGATTCCCGATGCCTCACTAAGAGGTCTCAGTGAGCGGCGGGCACAAGATTGTGAATTGCCGTCAGGAGTCTAGTTTCAAATGCAGCTGCGCTGAAATTCTCAGCGTTGGAGCGGCAGGCGACTTCATCGACTTCGCAGCGAGCAGCGGCATCGCACAGCGATTGCGGTGTCGAATCGTGAAACAACGCGCCCGTAATTCCATTATGCACACTGTCGAGCGCTCCGCCTTTTGCAAACGCGACAACTGGTGTGCCGCAGGCCTGGGCTTCTACGGCGACGATGCCAAAGTCCTCGCACTGTGGGAAGACAACAAGTCGGGCGCGGCGGTAGAGTGAGCGCAGTTCATCATCGCTGACGTGACCGAGGAACCTGGTGTGCGGACCTGCGAGTGATTTCAAGCGGTTGGCGTCGCTGCCGTTGCCAGCGATGAGCAATGGTTTTTTTGCTAGTTCTGCAGCTGTAATTGCGAGTTCCACGTTCTTATAGCTTTCGAGGGCTCCGGTGTAGAGCCAGTAATCTTCATGTGTGATGCGCGAGTCGGGTGTGAAGTAATCAGTGCGTACTGGCGGGTGAATGACTTTCGAGTCACGACCGAAGCATCGCTCGATTTCGCGCGCTGTGTGCTTCGAATTTGCGAGGAATTGCGTGACATTCGCGGCGGTGGCTCGATCCCAGGCCTTGAAGCGTGAGCGATAGACGCGAAGGCCGAGGCCACGCAAGAAGTTGCCGCGGGAGTAGGCATTTTCCTGGCTCCAGATGTATCGCGCGGGCGAATGGCAATAGCAGAGGTGGGGGACATTGTGCGGCGGGCGCAGGCCTTTGATTGCGGCGGAACTTGTGGAAATGAGAAGGTCGATTGGTTCGCGTTGGTGCAGCGTGTCCAAACGGCGAGAGAGATGTTCGACGGCGGTGGGGTACGCAGGCAGCATCCAGCGGCGAAAGCGATCAGAGATTCCCGGGACATTTCCCAGTGGCCAGCAGATTCGCGGAATCTCGTTGGTTGCGGGTCCGATCATGCCGCCGTCGTCGAACATTGTGAAGAGGCCGACGAGTGTGTGATGGGGGGCAAGGCAGTGGGCAATGGCTTCGAGGACGCGCTCGCCGCCACGGACGCCGGCGATCCAGTCGTGGGCGAGGGCGATGCGGAGATGCCGGGGAGGTGTGTTTCCAGCGGTCATCCGCGGCATCAAAGTGCCAGCGTGGGTCGTGATCGAATTTGTGGAAACGGGTTCTATCATCGCGGGATAACGCGGGCGCGTTCAGGGAGATTGACTCTGGCTGTAATTTCAACAAACAATCGAATTGGGCTGGATTATCGTAGCGAAGCCGCGAGCTTTGCGACTTTTCAACGTCCGCTCGTGGATATACATGCACATATCAATGGGGCAACGGCGTCGAAGATATATGCTGAGGTCCAGAAGTTGTACGGTGTGCGGCAAACGTACAGCATGACGCAATTGCCTGCGTGTGCGGCGGTTCGCGAGGTGATGGGTGACAAGATCAGGTTTATGTGCATCCCGACTTTCAGCGATCCGGATAAGGGCCGCGCGTTTCGGCATGGATATGTGGATGCGATCAAGAAGTTTTCGAAGGAGTTCGATGCCAAAGTGATGAAGATCTGGAGTTCGCCGCGATTGCGGGACTTGGTGCCGGATGGACGGGCTGATGTGTGGGAGATTGATTCGGAGTGGCGTGTGCGGCAGGTGGAAACGGCATTGTCATTGGGCATGATGGTGATGATTCACATCGCGGATCCGAATACCTGGTTCAGCACCAAGTGGAGCGATTCGTCTAAGTATGACACGAAGGCGAAGCAGTATGAAAGTCTGGAGCGGATGCTCTCGAAGTATCAGGTTCCCTGGATCGCTGCGCACATGGGCGGGTGGCCGGAGGACTTGGCGTTTCTTTCAGGACTGCTGACACGGCATCGGAATCTGTATCTTGATACCAGCGCGACGAAGTGGATGATTCGGGAATTGTCAAAGCACTCGCGGGAAGAGATCGTCGCGTTTCTTACGAAGTTCAAGGGGCGCATTCTCTTTGGCTCTGACATTGTGACGATGGAAGATCACGTGACGCCGAAGAAGGCGATGCCCGAGAGCATTAAGAGCGATCAGGCGTCTAGCCCGGAGGCAGCGTTTGATTTGTACGCGAGCCGGTATTACGCGCTGCGGACGATGTGGGAAAAGGGCGGTGAGAGAGAGTCTGCAATTGCGGATGAGGATCTGGGGATGGTGGATCCGGCGAAGTACAACGCGATGTCGGCGCCGATGGTGAGGGGGTTTGACTTGCCGCGGGAATTGCTGGAATCGCTTTATTTTGCTGCGGGTGAGAAGTTGATGAACGATTGGGAGCAGGGCACATGGAAGCCGGTCTGATTCGCGCTGCAACAGTGGCGGACATCCCTGCGATTTTGCCTATGGTGCAGAAGATCTGTGACATGCATCGCGCGATGGACCCACAGCGGTATCCGTTTGTCAGTGATATTGCCGAGCGCTATCGCGGCTGGCTGCGCACTCGAAGTGAAGATGCAGATTCGGTGTTGCTGGTGGCCACTGTCGATAATGCGGTGGCGGGGTTTATTGTCGGCGAGATTCTCGATGAGATTCCTGTGTTCACGTTGACGCGTTACGGATTTTTGCATGATCTATGGGTAGAGCCGCAGTTTCGCCGCCGCGGTATTGCTCGAGCATTGCTGGTCGATGCGATCGCTCGGCTCAAGACGCGGGGAATTACTCAGATTCGCGGCGACACTGCGGTCATGAACCATGAATCCCGGGCGATGCTCGAGGGGGTTGGGTTTCGTGCTTCAACTACTCTCATGGTGTATCAGAAGTAGATTACATTCGTCGCGTCGTGTCCTACGCTGACAGGCTCATGTCTCTTCCGCGCAACGTCAAATCTCTTGGCCTGGTGAGTTTCTTCACTGATATTGCATCGGAGATGCTGTATCCGGTGATTCCGCTGTTTATCACTGGAACGCTTGGTGCCAGCCCGGCGGTGCTTGGGGTTATCGAGGGGCTTGCCGATGGCTTGTCGAGCGGCCTCAAATGGCTCGGTGGACGATTGTCTGATCGCAGCGGCATGCGAAAGCCGTACGTTATTGCTGGCTATTCGCTCAGTTCATTGAGCAAGCCGATCATGGGGCTTGCGGCACTTGTCACTGGTCCGGCGGCGTGGGGAATATTTCTGACCGGTCGCATTTCTGACCGGCTGGGAAAGGCCGTGCGCAGTGCACCGCGGGATGCACTCATTGCTGATTCGGTTCCAAAGGAACAGCGTGGCGCTGCATTTGGATTTCACCGGGCAATGGATACATGCGGCGCGATCATCGGCCCACTGTTGACGCTTTTGATCATTCACAAGAACCCGGATCTGCCGCTGCACTGGTTGTTTTTCGCGGCGATTATTCCCGGCGCATTGAGTGTGATAACGGCGTGGAAGTACGTCAACGAAATCAGAGTAGCTCCGAAGATTGAGAAATCGGGCGAGGCGCGACATTCGTATCCAGCACGGTTCTGGTGGATCGTGGTTGCGTTTGCGATTTTTTCACTGGGGAACAGCAGCGACTCGTTTCTTTTGCTCAGGGCGAAGGAACTGGGGCTTGGGTTTTCGCAGGTTATTTTCGCGTATGCGCTGTACAACCTGGTCAATGCGCTGCTGGCCTGGCCACTTGGTCATCTTTCGGATCGCATCGGTCGCGTGCCGCTGATTGTGTGGTTTTCAATGTGTGCGTATGGGGTGTATGCCGCGTTGACGGAAGGGGTTATTAAGGCGATGGTGAGCGACCAGGTCGAGTCAGCGCATCGGGCCTCGGCACTGGGAATTGTCGCTGCGATCGGCGGCGTCTGCCAGGTCATTGCCAGCGTAGTTACCGGTCTGCTTTGGCAACAATCGTTCTTTGAGGGGCATTTTTCGCTTGCACTTTTCGTGGGTGCGGGCTGTGCCGCCCTGGCTGCGGCTGTCATTGCTGGAAGTGCATTGGCGGCGAAAAAAACGGTTTCATCCTGACTACCATTGGCCCGATTAAAAGATCACCTGGAGAGGTGGCAGAGCGGCTGAATGCGTCAGACTTGAAATCTGATTGTGGCAATAGCCACACGGGGGTTCGAATCCCTCCTTCTCCGTTGCAAAAAATCTGGTTGCGCAAGCCAGATTTTTTTGCGCGCACATTTTCTACTGACACGACCCACC
>SXOY01000098.1 GCA_005776545.1 Planctomycetia bacterium
AAATCTTCAACAGCCCCCAATTTCACACTGGACCAACGTTCAGTTCAGAAACGCACTTTGACGACTAGAACTGGCACTGAAATATGAACCATATCACACCGAATTCAAGCAACGTCGTTCGCATTAAGTGTATTGACTCGCACACTGAGGGCGAGCCAACTCGCGTAGTGGTCTCTGGCGGACCGGACCTGGGAACAGGAACGGTCGCCACCAAACTGGAGCTTTTTCGCAGGCAATTTGATACGTTTCGCTCAGCGATAGTAAACGAACCCCGCGGCAACAACGCCATGGTTGGCGCTCTGGTGTTGCCGCCAACAAAGCAAGAAAATGTCTGTGGTGTGATTTTTTTCAACAATGTGGGCTTTTTACATTCGTGCGGACATGGGACGATTGGGCTTGCCGCAACATTGGCATACATGGGCCAGATCGGTCCTGGCCGCCACACGATCGAGACTCCGGTTGGCGAAGTTTCCGTTGCAATTTCAGACCAGGGTTTGATCTGTCTGGACAATGTTGCGTCCTATGTCCATGCGTCGAATGTACCATTGGAATTCATGTTCGAAGGCGTTGCTCAAAGAGTCAGCGGAGATATCTCCTGGGGTGGCAACTGGTTTTTCCTGACTGAGCAATCGCCGATTCCAATTGTCGCTGCAAATATTGACAGGCTCACCGCTTTTGCAATCGCAATTCGAATTGCACTTGAACAACGGAGCATTTGCGGTGCTCGCGGCGAACCTATTGACCACATCGAACTTTGTGGGGCTGCGGTCAGAGACGGTTGTGATTCCAAGAATTTTGTTTTGTGCCCTGGGAATGCCTACGACCGCTCTCCATGCGGCACGGGTACGAGTGCTCGATTGGTGAGCCTGCTCGCTGCCGGAAAGCTGACTCTCGGCCAGAAATGGCGACAAGAAAGCATCATTGGCTCGGCTTTCACCGGCTGGCTGCGCAAAGATGGAGAGGCGTATATTCCATCGATCACTGGAAACGCCTATGTGTGCGGCGAAACGACGTTATTGCTCGACCCAGCAGACCCATTTGTGCATGGAATCCGATTGTGATTTTATCAACTGAAACCTGCTGAAACCAGATTGCTACTTGAACTTGGCAACCAAGGAACTCATCGATGAATCGCCAATCCTGGGCAGGTGTTATTCCCGCGATTACAACTCCGTTTACTAGGTCGCTTCAGATCGACACCTCGTTTCTGCGTACGCATGTGCGTTGGCTGGCAGAATCTGGAGTGCCGGCAATTGTCACGCCAGGATCGCTTGGTGAAGGCTCGACATTGTCGGTCGAAGAAAAGGCAGTTCTGTGGAGAATCTGTGTTGAGTCATTGGGCAATGTTCCTACCATTGCCGCAATTGCTGCGGCAAGCACCGCCGAGGCCGTTGCTTTAGCTCGGTCGGCACAGGCTCTGGGGTGCAGAGGACTTATGGTGCTGCCGCCCTATCTCTACAAGGGAACTTGGCGAGAGACCCAAGCACATTTTGCCGCCGTTTTCGCGGCAACAGAGCTTTCATGCATGCTCTACAACAACCCGATTGCATATGGAACTGATGTGACCCCCGAGCAGATCGGCGAACTTGCAGCAGCGCATCCGAATCTGCATGCGGTGAAGGAATCCAGCGGCGATGTGCGGCGAATCACCGCCATTCGCAATCTGCTTAAAGATCGGGTTGCAATTCTGGTGGGGATGGATGATGTGGTGGTCGAAGGAGTGAACGCGGGCGCAGTTGGGTGGATCGCCGGAGTGGTTAATGCGTTGCCGCAGGAGTCAATTTCGCTGTTCGAACTTGCAAGACTGGGCAGGTCCGAGAAGTTGGATGAGTTGTATCGGTGGATGCTTCCGTTACTGCGCATGGACACCACGTATGATTTTGTTCAACTTATCAAACTCATACAACAAGAATGCGGGGTTGTTGGCGAAGGTGGCGCGATAACTCGACCGCCGCGACTAAGCCCAACTGGGAAGGAACTCGAGAAGGCACTCGGAGTTATACGACATTCAATACAAAGTCGGCCTTCCCTCTAGCAAATGGGCTTTTCATTTCGCATCGAACCTGATACCGTTGCGGCGTGCCAACGGTTCTCACCATTCATTCGCAGAGCGTGCACCTGCTTCCACAG
This sequence comes from Planctomycetia bacterium, assembly GCA_005776545.1. The sequence goes on from SXOY01000098.1 coordinate 2,131, forward strand.
CGAGCAGTTTTCCTGCCAGCGAGCGGAACTTTGATGATCGCGGACCTGCACCTGGGAAAAGGGGACCACTTACGTCTGCACGGCGCCCCGATTCCATCTTCAGTTAATCGATCGATCTTGAGTGAATCACTCGCTCGATTGCAGGCGACCGTTCAATGCACAAATGCACGCCGCCTGATTGTCCTTGGCGATGTCATTCATGCGTCGACAGGGCTGACGCAGGAAGTCGTGGATTCCGCGCGTGAAGCATTTAGTGTGATCACCCAATCTGGTATCCGCACTTTGTTCATTCAAGGCAATCACGATCGCAAATTGGGACCGTTTGCGGCGGAAGTAAAGATTGAAATGCTGCCGCAATTGCATGAAGGCCCGTTTGCCTATGTCCATTCGCCATCGGATGCGCCACAGAACCTGTTTACGTTTTGTGGCCACCTCCACCCCACTGTTTCACTGGGTTCAGGGGGTGCTGGGGCACATCTGCCTGCGTTCTGGCGGACGCGAGAACTATGTGTACTTCCGGCGTTCAGCCGCTTCACCGGCGGTGTCCTGCCACAAATTGAAGCTGGCGACGACTTGTACATCATCGCCGATGAGCAGATTGTTCATCGCCCGATTCGGAGTTTTTCTGCGAAGCCAAGCCCAACCATTCACAAGATTCAGCGGCTTCAGCCCAATCCCGCAACATGATCGACTTCCTCAAGGCTGGTTGCACCTTCGGCGACAATTCTCCAGCCGAACTGCGGCAGAGTTGTGAACAGGCCGCTTTCAATGACCTTTTTCATGGAAGCGATGCTGGGATTGTGAAGTACAACATCGCGGAGTTCATCGGAAAATTCGAGTAATTCGAAGAGTGCGCGTCTGCCTCGATAGCCGGTATTGAGGCATTTGGAGCACCCCGTTGGCCCGAACATGAAGTTCTTGCCTTGCAGGTGCTTTCCAAGGCGGGACGACACGCTGGAAGTAATTGGCATTTCGCGCTTGCAGGATTCGCACAGCACACGCACGAGGCGCTGCGCCAAGACGAGGTCGAGCGCGTTAGCCACCAGATACGGCTCTACCTTCAGATCGAGGAGGCGGAAGACGGCGGTCACACTGTCTTTGGCGTGCAGCGTTGTAAACACAACGTGGCCGGTCATCGCGGCCTGCATCGCCGTGCGAGCAGTTTCCTCATCGCGAATTTCACCTACCAGGATGACATCGGGGTCCTGTCGCAATACGGAGCGAAGCATGGAGCCGAAACTATTTCCCTTATCTTCATCAACGGGAATCTGCGTCACCCCGTCGAGCTGATATTCGACCGGATCTTCGATGGTGATCACATTTCGAGTTTCGCGATCCACCCGGCGCAGCGCGTTGTAGAGCGTCGTGGTTTTACCTGAACCGGTTGGGCCGCACACCAACAGCAAACCCGCATCCTGGCGGCAGACGCGTTCGACGCGATCGGCCATGTACATGAGCAGCCCCATCTCTTCCAGCGAGTGGGGAATATCACGTGAATCCAGCACACGGATTACCAGTTTCTGACCGTGAACGCTGGGGGTAAATGACACGCGGAAATCTACGCGTCGATCGGGAAAGCTGGCCGAAAAATGCCCTTCCTGAATCGCTTCTCTACCTGCGGACCGAATATGGCACGCGGTCTTAACGAGACCAAAAAACAACTCACCGACACGCCGCGGAAGTTCCAGAATCGCAAGCATCTGACCGTCGATTCGCATGCGAACGTGAAATGTCTCGGGCTTTGGTTCAATATGTATATCGGTGGCACGCGTCTTACTTGCCACCTGCAAAAGCAGCCGCACTGCATTTGGACCATCACTTGAGCCAAGCAATGCCGCACTGGGCTGCCCACTCGCATCAATAATTGACACTCGCTCCGGCTCGGGCAGTCGCGGCAAGAGCGAGTCGATCATCGTGAGCAATTGTTCCTGCCACGGCAGATCTGCATCGGCTCTCTTGATATCTGGTGCAGCGGAATGCTGGTGCGGCTCAGACTTGATGGCCGCGCCCGCTTCATGCGGATCGCTTGAGAAAATAGATTGCTCAGAACCTTCGATCACCGCACCCATGACCGATGAGTCGGCACTCGCAACATCTGGCTCGGCACGCTCGACCAGAAACTCATGCCCACCGACTCTGAGAACATCACCAAGTCGCAGCGCGGTCGGACCGGGAATGCGTTGATCGTTCAGCTTTGTACCATTTCGCGAGCCCAGATCTTTGACGACATATCCCTCTTTTGCATCGAGCGTGATCTGGCAGTGCCGCCTCGAGCACATGTCATCATCAAGCACAACCGCGTTGTCGGGGTGACGACCGAACACAATTGCATTCTGTCCAAGTATCACGGGTTCTACAGTGCCCCGAAGCGGGGTTAATTTCCATGCCACGCATAGCTCCTTGGTGATCATCATACCGCAGGTGATACTGGTTGAGTGGCACCTGAGTTGCGATCAATCACATTCCGGGCATGTATTTATCAATCCAGTCATCTTGCTTGAGTACACCATCCCGTGAGCGACGATCGTGGGCCTCACTTCTTCCTTGAGCGATTCGGAAGATAGTTCCGCCGCGGCCAGCCCACAAATCAGAAAGTTCATCCCATCCGCCCTTGTGAGAAACAGCCCGCTCAAGTGCTGCCGTTGCTCCACCCTTGAGCGTCGAGAATCGCTCAAGTAAGCGAGCAAAATAAGGAGCTCGCCGAACCAGGAGCTCATCATCTATCGCGACAAATATCTGAGCCGAACCCGGATCGCCCTGACGACCCGATCGCCCGATGAACTGCCTATCGATTCGCTTGGCACCGTGCATCTCTGTCAAGATCACGTGCAGCCCACCCGCTTTGATCGAGCCTGGGTCAGGCTTGATATCCGTGCCGCGACCTGCCATGTTTGTGGCAACCGTAATCGCGGCACCCTGCGCAAGATCGCTGCGACCCGCCTGGCCAATCAATGACGCTTCTTCTTTGTCATGGTGCGCGTTGAGAAGGAAATGTTCGAGGTTGCGTTCTCGCAGGCGCTCACTCAGGTATTCGCTCGCCGAGACCGAGCGCGTACCCACGAGAATCGGCCGCCCTTGTGCGTGAATTTCTTCGATCGACGC
>SXOY01000099.1 GCA_005776545.1 Planctomycetia bacterium
ATCATCCGACGCGGACCAACGATTGACGGTAAGCCTGGACCAGTTGAAACCAGGGGTCTTGTCAAACTCACAAAGGGAACCGCAGCGTTTCACAAGTTCCCGTATCCCTGGGCAAATCTCGATGCAGAAATCGAGTTTTCTTATACGGAAATTAGAATCAAACGACTCATTGGAAACAATCCCGACACCGGCGCGATTATTCACGCTACCGGTGTCATCGGACCGCTCAACGACGAAGCGGGCGTGAGTCTCGATATTGTTGCCGATCACATGCCCATGGATGATGTGTTGTACGCCGCGATGAAGCCGGGAGAGCGAGAGGGGATCAAAGCGATCTTTGCACCCGAAGAGATCGCGCGACTTGAACAACTGGAACTCATCGCGACGCCTGCGAACACAGCGGCACTCCAAGCAAAAAAGACCGAAGCGGAAAAAATTGGCAATACCGACGAATTACAGCGGCTCGCCAACATCCTTGAACGCCGTAAGTTCTCGCCACGGGGAATGTGCTCAATTTCCGTGACGCTGCGGCGACCAATTGGTATGGACAAAGATTGGGATCAGGACATTCGCGTGCGTGCACCCGGCGCAGGTGTGGTATCCGAAGCCTTCCCGCTTCCGATGAAAGCCGGTGACTTTGAACTACGCATCGGCAATGAAGATGTAGAGATTACCGGCAAGAACATGACAGCGTTGTCGGGCGGCACAGCTGACTTGCAGGTTCATATGACGCTGGCGGAATTACGAAATGGCGGAGATGTAGTGCCGCGGGTTGAAGTCCAGACGCGCGAACTTGCAGTTGATGATCTTGTGAAAAGGGCGACGGAACATTCAATCAAAAGATTCGCCGGCAAATCGGGCGAACGAATAGCGCAAATGGTCAACGACATGCATCTGAGCGGCGCAACATCAGGCCGCGTGAGCGTAACGCCAGACCCGCAACAGGCTGGTAGCGCGAGTTTGAGTCTGGCACTGGTTGGCCTTGAAGGGACACCGCATTCTTCTGATTCGGTATCGACACTAAAAACGAACGACATGCGTTTTGCTCTTCAAACGCGACGCGATCTCTTTCAACTAAACGCGCAGGGGGACCTTGCTTCCGGCGATGCCACAATGCCATTTGTAGTGCGTGCAGAAAGTTCGGCGTGGAAGAACGCAGAGCTTGCTGATCGCAGCGCGATTGATATTGAGGCAAAGGTGACAGCTCTTTCGCTCGCCATCGATGCGGCCCCATTACTAAAAGTGTTTTCTGTACCCGCCGCCGCACGAGTCGAGGCGGCACAAAAAACGCTGAAAAGCACGGGAACAGCAGATGTATTAACGCACATGCGAGTGACGGGCGCGGGTGAGCTTGCGACAGCAAACATAGGTTTTGAGAGAGTATGCGATTTGTCACTGACGCTGATGGATACGCGATTGTCCATGAAAGACATATCCGGTGGCTTGAGCATTGAAGCGGGCGAACACATCGAGGGTGCGCGCGTTCACTTTGATAAGTTCAAGTCAACGCTGCGAGACGGAGAGGAGTCGGTCGCGGCCGAATTATCGTGCCTCGGATTCGTGACGGTGACCGAGAAGACCGATGTCGCCAATACTGCAACCCGTGGCGTGGCGGTCAAGTCTGGGGCCATGCGGATTGGTTTAACACACGCTGCGTACGAATCTCCGACGCTTCGATCTATAGCAGTAGCGGTAGCGCCAGCGACGCAGACACTGTTACGCGAATGGGATCCTGCCGGTCAATTCGACATGATATTGAACTGGAAGCCGGAGGCGGCACAGTCAATTCAGGCATCAATGTCTCCCAAAACTCTGGATATTCAGCGTCCAGAACGACGAGTTGCGTTTTCAGACATGACCGGCACGTTCGACTTTACAAACACACACGGCGTGTTTCAATCGCTAGCGGGTACAGGAAGTTCGTGGTCTGCAGACGTTAATGGCGATGTGAAATTCCCAGGAGATGCCGCGAGTGCCGCGGTGTTTGATACAACGATTTCACTTTCGTCCAAAGGGCTTCCCGCAGATCTTGTCGCAGCGATCCCATCGCCGGTGTCACGAGTCCTCAAACAGCTTGCGTTCACAATTTCAGATTCCGGGACGCTTGAGCTGCAAGATACAAGGGTCCAATACTCGATCGGACCCGCAACAGAATCGGTGGATGCAATAGGAAAAGTGCTGTTCACCGGCGCGGGTTTGAAAACTGGAGTTGATATTACGGGCGCATCGGGCAACCTCGCATTCAAGACCGCAAAGACGGCCGAGAGTGTGCCTGCGACGTTTGAGATCGACGCCGCGATTGACAGTGCAATCGTCGCAGATGTCGCGCTGACCCAGGCGCGAGTGTCGGCGCTTAACGGCGCGCAGGATGGCGATGTGCTAATTCCCCGGATTAGCGGCAAGTGTCATGGCGGCTTATTGAGCGCCTCGGCACTATTGCTTTCAAAAGACGAACAAAGAAAAGACTACGACCTGCAAGTCCGGCTCTCGGGCGTGAACTTTGCACCAGTGGTTGACGATCTTAAGAAAGGGGCGGAACACGCCGCCAGTAATGATGTTTCCCGCGGCGTGCTGGATGCATCGCTTTCGCTCGCGGGCACAGTCGATGACACCAAGAGTCGACGCGGCCGCCTATTTGCCACAGTTGGCGGCGGGGAAATCGCCAAGTTCCCGGGGCTGGTCGCGATGGCCCGACTTTCCAATCTGCAACTGCCGATGTCTGAACCTCTTGACCTTGCCCGCACTTCTGCAGTGGTCGATGGGGACCACCTGCTCTTTGATGAAATCGCAATTTCATCTGAGAGTGTCTCGATGATCGGCTATGGAACGATGGAGTGGCCTTCGACAGAACTTGATCTGCGGTTTAACTCTCGCGCAAATTGGAGGATTCCGCTGGTGAATTGGGCCATCGAGAAACTCCGCAACGAGCTTATTACAACGCGCGTCCGAGGCACAGTCAAAGACCCAGTTGTTGATACGGTCACATTGCCGGGCACCGGATCGGTGTTAATGGAGCTTTCTGGCCGCGTAACTGAACAGGATCAGCGTCTGAAGAAAATGAAGGAACAACTGGAGCGCGGTGTGAAATGACACAGGCGCGTCGTGTACCTCTGCGACTGCTGATCGTACTGCCATCATGGGTGGGCGATGTGGCAATGGCGACGCCCGCGCTGGCGCGGATTCGTCAGGCTCTCAAGGGAAGCTTCATCGGCGGCCTGATGCGACCCGGCATAGACGAAGTCTTGAGTGGCTCCGAATTTTTCGATGAAACGCACGTGTTTATTCCTCACGGGATCATGTCAACCAAGCACGCGGCGGCAAAAATTCGTCCACGCAGATACGATGCGGCATTGCTCCTGACCAATTCGTTTTCGACCGCGCTCATTACTCGATTTGGTGGAATTGATCGGCGGATCGGTTATGACAAAGATGCTCGCGGACTGCTGCTGACCGACACGCTTCGTGAGCCGCACGATCCGGCGATTCAGAGCAAGCGAACACCGGTGCCTGCGGTTGATTGGTATTGGTCACTGGCGGAATATCTGCTCAACACTGAGGCGGTCGCGGTCGCACGGTGCAAGTCGCTGCCGCAGATGCCCGAAGGAAATTTCATTTCGCTTGCGACCACAGCTGACGATGAGAGTGCGGCGGACGAACTTCTGAAACGGGGTGGAATCGAACCGGGTACAAACCTGGCGATTCTCAATCCCGGCGGCAACAACCCGCTCAAGCGTTGGCCGGCCGATCGCTTTGCAGAGATAGCCAGGGATTTGGCGAATTCACATGGATTGAAAGTCCTGGTAAACGGCTCTCCCGCAGAGGCAGATGTGTGTGAGCAAATCGCATCGCTTTCGGGCGCGGTCAATCTGCCCCGTCTGGGAAACCGAATTGGCACGCTCAAGGCTCTTGTGCGCCGTGCCAAAATCATGGTGACCAACGACACCGGGCCTAGGTACTTCGCCCTCGCGTTCGACACGCCTTGCGTTGCCCTTTACGGGCCAACCGATGTGCGATGGACCCTGACTCCCGCAAGAGACGCTGCGAGGCACCTGGTGCTTCAGGCAAACCCCGACTTGCCGCGGCACTTGGTGGCC
>SXOY01000100.1 GCA_005776545.1 Planctomycetia bacterium
AGTGCCACGCGAGTGGAACTGAAGTACATGAATGAGCGGCTTGCGTTGCCCTATGAAACATGGAATTTCGCGCATAATCGAAACTACCTGAGTTACATTCAGGAGCAACTGGGGATGGAGAAGGCTTCGCTGGATGGAGCGAGGGCGATGATCGCCGCGCCTCGCGATCCGATCTTGAACAAAGATGATGAAATGGGCGCGTATGACCAGGGGATTCAGTCTCTCACGCGATGTTTGATCAAGTTCGAACGCTGGGATGAGATTCTCAAGACTGGTGCGATCCCGTGGCGTGACACACCGACGGACAAAGCAGATCGGGCATTTGCTGAAGCCCTGGCGCACATCGGCAAGGGTGATCTGGTGGATGCAAGGGCGGATGTGCGCGACCTGCGGGCGATGATCAAAGCGTCTGCCGCAGACACACAGCCACGCGGCACCATCGCGCTTCCGCTTGCGGCAGACGCCGCGGAGGGCCTGCTGAAAGCGAGCGAAGGAGACATTTTGGAGGGGACACGATTGCTGCTTTCCGCGGCAGCAATGGAACAGAAAATGCGTGACGACTATTCGTATCGCAACGACCCGCCGCCGTACCCGTGGCCCGTACTGCGTGTGCTTGGCGATGTGTATGCCGCGAGAGGAGAGCATCGGCTAGCGATCGAGGCTTTCGAGCGCTCGCTGAAAGTTGAAAGGAACGATGCGTTTGCATTGTCGGGATTGGCCAAGTCGCAACTTGCCCTGGGGAATCGCGAGGCCGCAACCAAGACGTCGGGGCGGCTGGCCTATGTGTGGTCAAAGGCTGATGCTAATTTGAAGTGGCAGACCGATGTTGAAAAACTTGAGTTGAACGCCAAGCCGGCTACAGAAACGCCAGCTCCAGAGCGGGATTACTCGATCGAAATGTTGGCAGAAGTCGGGCCGGTGAACTGGGCTCCATTTTCCGCGCCAGAACTGGATTGCAAGGACTCAGAGGGAAAGCGCGTGCGGCTGGAGGACTTCAAGGGCAAGAACGTATTGCTGGTGTTTTACCTCAACGAAGAATGTGTCCATTGCGTGAAGCAGTTGGTCGACATAAATGCGAGAGGTTCGGATTGGACCGAGCAGAATACGGTGGTGCTGGCAGTGAGCAGCACGCCACCGGAGAAGAACAAAGAATCGCAGAAGCTGGGAACTCTGGCAGTGAGGTTGCTTTCGGATGCCGACCACGAGAATGCGAGACGATTCACTTCGTACGACGATTTCGAGGATATGGAACTTCATTCGACAATTCTGATTGACACGCGTGGACGAGTGCATTGGAAACGCACGGGCGGTGATCCGTTCACCGATGTGGATTTTCTGGTGAAGGAGTTGAAGCGGATGAATGAACCCCCAACCGCCGTTCGGGTGGGACAGTAGAAATTCGCTATAGGTACGCCGTGATTATGATTGCGGCATGTCGGATGCAGAATTCAAAGCTGTGTACGAGCGGATATTCTCACGCTGGATTGATGATGAGATGACGGGTCTCTCAGCGACCCACCGGGATTTCATTGTGGCAAATGTGTGCCTCAATCAGTCGCTGAACGGTGGGCTGATGCTGTACTACGAGAACTCATACGGGGATTTCGCGGAAGATGCGGTTTTTGCGTTTCGACGGATGGCGGCTGTGAGTGCAGCTCAATTGCTTGAACACGCTAATTGCCTGATGGGAGATGGCGGGCCTTCCAAGAAACAGGATGAGCGTGGCTCTCAGCTTGAAGCGTTGTCGGAGGAAGCCGTTGACGAAATGGTGGGTTACTCGGATCAGTTGAACGGCATGGCGGATGAGATCAAAGCGGCAGCGCTGCGATGGGTGCAATCTGAACGCATGTAGAAGACCTCAACGTTGGACACTGGCAAGACGCAGCCGAACCAGCAGCTGATTCATCTCATCTCGAGCCGCCGCCGTTTCGGGCAATTTCGTGTGACGCTGTTCCTCTTCCAGTCTCGCCTGCAGTCTCTGATATTCACTTTTGTGAAAAGCCATATCCGCATCAGATAGCGTGGATTTCTCAACGCCACCGGTTTTGCGTGCGATGAGATCATCGACATAGGGAAGTCGATATTCCTTATTCAATTCAGGCAGATTCGCGTTGAGAACGCCCGTTCTCATAAGGTGGATCCCCGTCAGCAGAACCCGGTACGTGTACAAAAGCGGCTTCACCCGCGGCGGGCTTTCCTTTGCAAAGAGTTCCCACTGCGTCTGGGCGAATCCGAGATAGTGATATGCGTGATGTTTGGTGATGCACTTGGGAGCAAGTGATTTCAGTTCCTGGTGCTCGGGCGTGGTAAACACAATGAGCGGAGAAAGTAGTTGCTCGAGCACATAGCCGTTCTTCTTGAGCATGAGCCGGAAGAACTTGCCAGCATCGTGCGTCACAAGGTCAATCTCAACCCCGGAAATGACTCCTGCAGACTCAATAGTCTCGCGGGGATCGTCGAGGGAAAGCAATTCCGCTGCGGGAAGAAGATGCACGCCGCGGAGGTCATAGTCTGAGTCGGGTGAGGGGAAACCATATAGATGAGCGCCGCTAACGGTCGCGAAGAGCAACGGGTAGGGGTGCTTGCTCATGATCTGCTTGCACAAGTCCAGGTTAATATTCATGTGAGGGTCTCCCGGCGAGCCATTTCGGCTCTCGCGGAAATGAGGATTGCATTGGCCCTCTCATAATCGGGCCGCTCGGGCAAATTCGTGGAGTTGAACGCCGTTTCGAATTCCCTGTGCAAAGACAGACGCAAAGCATCGACATCCGTCCATGGCATCAAACCATCGCGAATCGCCAGCAGTTCTTCGCGACGATGTTCGACCCGCACAGGAAGCGTGCCGGTTTGAAGTGCTGCGATGCCCGATTGCAAGAGGCGAATCAGGTGCATCGCGTGCTTCCACTTGACAACTCCAGTGGTGCGAACATCAGATTCGATTTTGCGGAACTGTGCAATGGCATAGCCATTGAAAGTCTGGTAGACGAGTCGAGAGAGGAAGATCGACCGCTCTGACTGCAGGCGTTGTGCGATTGGATCGGCAAATTCGACAAGCGGCGAATAGAGGGCTTCCAGCACATTGGGGTTGGCCTTGAGCGCGAGACGAATGATCTTCTCCAGCTCCCAGTAACATTCCTGCGTGTCGGGATTGTCAAGTTGCTCCGGAACGCCATACACGGACCATTGCATGCTCGCGGGCGGAAGGTAGATGCCGCGGCGGTCGGTGTCGGAGCCATCGCGGTCGAGTCCATATGCGCGGGACCCGATGACACACCGATAGATCACGTGCTGGTAGAGGTTGTACTCGGTCAGGGGATCTGCGGGAGCGAGTCCGGCGGTTTGAAAGTGGCTGAGCACCTGAAACTCGCGACGTTTCAAAGAACATTCATCACCGCCTGGAAAGCGGATTCGATAGGCATGATCGGGGTCAATTGGGATGGTGATAATGGTGCCGGGGGCGCCACGGGAACGCTGGATTTGGGCTGCTGTGCCCGGAAGATCGATAAGCGTGACGACAGCGGTGCCGATTGGGAGAATGGGGGGCAGGCTGTAGGCTGTAGGGTGTGTCATTCTTGAGGGAGTGTAATCCGGTTCTGCTCACGGACTTCGCAGGGAGGTTCGTAGACTCAGTATCGTGGTAGCTAAGCTTCCGCATGCCCGTTGTTCATATCAACTGCGGAAAAATCCATGATTGGGAATCGTTTCACATCGTCTTTTCAGAGACCCTCGGGTTTCCCGCGTTCTATGGTCGAAACATGAATGCGTGGATTGACTGTCTTACGAGCCTGGATTCGCCAGATGACGGTTTGACGACTGTGCACTGCAAGCCGTTTGACGTTCTCACAATCCAGTTGGATGACGTAATTCTGTTGCCTGACGAGGTTTATGAGGCGATTCAAGATTGTGCTGCATTTGTGAATTGGAGACGCCTCCAGGTTGGTGAGTCGGCCGTCGTTGCAATCTCCTGTAATCGCGACAAACCTGTGAAATAGGAATGAACTTGTATAAATTGGCACCAAGTGATGCCGAACTGGCAAGCAACAAACCTGACTTTCCGCTATGATGAGGGGAGAGGTGGCTGCCATGCTGATCGAATGCCCAGAATGTTCCGCGAAAGTTTCGAGTGAGGCTCCGTCATGTCCACAATGCGGATCGCCGCGAAAGGTGGGAGCGGTTGCACCGCCGCAGATGCCGCCGCCGTTTCATGAAGGGTCCATGCATCGGCGCGGACCGGTGAGCAGTCCGCCGTTTCCGTATCTAGCTGAGACGTTTGCGACGCTGTATCTGTGGACACTGATACTCACGATTGCGAGTGTTCCGCTGGTGTTCATCTTTATCGGTTGGGGCACT
>SXOY01000101.1 GCA_005776545.1 Planctomycetia bacterium
CCGCAACGCCCTCTGCATGCGAATGCTCCACGCCGTCGTCCTTGAGTTAGGCGCAAGTTCGCAAGATGCTCGGCGCGACTCCCGCAACCTCTGGCGTATTGTCCAGAACCAGATCGAATACCACGGCGACCCCGTACCTAGACACCTCCCGATGATTATTCCGCCACCAGAAATCTCAAGGCCTGACTGACAAATGGTGGCGCAAATCGCTTCGCCGCGGTACTCTCTGCACATGGCCGACCAAACTTCGCAACTTGGCAAACCTTTGCACACGCTCGAATCCCCATCGCTTGAGTTTTATCATGGCGACTGCCGCGAACAACTCGCCGCGATCGCGCCGACGTATGCATCCAAAGTCGATCTCATATTCGCCGACCCGCCCTTCAACTGGAATCGCGCGTACGACAAGTGGGATGACAAGATGCCGCGCGAAGACTATCTCGCGTTCACCTACGCCTGGATTGATCGGTGTCTTGAACTCCTCAGTCCTACAGGCTCGTTCTGGATTAACATCCCCGATGACACCTGTGCCGAAATTGTCATGCACATGAAGTCCCGCGGCATGCACATGGTCAATTGGTGCATCTGGCATTACCGCTTCGGCCAAAACGCGAAATCGAAATTCATCTCAAGTAAGGTCCACGCACTCTACTTCGCGCGCGATGCCGCGGAACGCACTTGGAATCCCGAAAAAATTCTTGAACCCAGCGATCGAGCGACGACATACTTTGATACACGGACCACCGAGAAAGCTGATGGATTTCCACCCGGAATGCGCATGCCCATGGATGTCTGGTATGGTCCCGGTCTAGGTCGCATTCAAGGGAACAACAAAGAGCGGCGGGCAAACCACGACAATCAACTGCCCGAAGCTTACTTGGAAAGAGTGATCCTCGCTTGCAGCAACGTGGGCGACTTGGTGCTTGATCCATTTATCGGCAGCGGCACAACCGCAGTCATGGCGCGTCACTATGGCCGGCGATTTATCGGGACCGAATTCAGCGATGCCAATATCAACAGCGCGTTTGAGCGAGTGCAAATTGGCTCGATCAACGCGGGTCGATATCTCGGATCAAGTACGGCCATTGCAAAACCGCGGGCGACGACACAGGTCACCAGTGAGAAATTTGGCGTGATGGTCAAAGCAAAGACGCCGTCAGCATCGATATTTGACAACGCTTAGGCGACCGCAAACTTCTTCTGCGCGGTCAGCACAAGTGCCATGCCGGCGACAAACAACACGGCAGCGCCGGGTGTTGGTGTCGGTTCGCTGGTTGAAAATGTGCCCAGAAGTCCGCCACGAGTTGGGGTTTCTGATGAGGTCGCGATTGCGCCATCATCGCCCTTTGCCGGCGGCACAACCACGATTGTTCCGGCAACCAATAGCACGGCGACCACGACTGCCGATTTCAGATTCAGTACCTTGCGCATGACATCTCCCGACACGCCGCGAAGTGAGCCGCAGGTGTACAGAAACAATGTCAATCCGCCGCGGGTTTCGCAACCATTCGACTTCTGGTGAGAGAATGTCAGACGGCGCAGGCCGCACAAATTCTCCAGTTTCACGTCCTGAAACGCCTGATCCCAAATGGGTCCTAAAAACACACACGCCCAGCAATGTGCCGGGCGTGTGGAATAAATATAAGAAGATGTAATGTTGTCCCTCGCCACGGATGTGGCGATGAGATTAACGCTTGCTGAACTGGAAGCGACGGCGAGCGCCAGCCTGGCCGTACTTCTTACGCTCGACCTTACGGCTGTCGCGTGTCATGAAGCCTGCCTTGCGGAGCATGTCGTCGAAGCTCGGGTCGTAGTCAGCCAGAGCGCGGGCGATGCCGAGCTTGACTGCGCCGGCCTGGCCCATGTATCCGCCGCCGGAGCAGCGAACTTTGACATCCATGCGTCCCAGGACGCCGGTCATCTTGAGGGGCAACTGCACATCGGCGCGGTCGCGCTCTTCAGAGAAGTACTGCTCGACGGTCTTTTCTGCGAACGTGCACTTTTCGGCATCGCAGTAGAACGTGATCTTGCCCGTGCCATCGGCGGCGGGCTTGATACGAACGCGGGCAACCGCGGCCTTGCGGCGGCCGGTTCCCCACCACCAGCCGTGCTTATCAGCAGGCTTGGCGATGCGCTTGGGCTTTTCAGGAGCGGGTGCCGGAGCAACTGCGCCAGCTGTCGCACCACCGAGATTCAAACCTTCAGGACTCATCAGTTTCTCATTCATGTTGTTCATGTTTGTATTTCTCTTTTAGGTCGATGCGGATTTAGACTTTCAACTCAACTGGCTTGCGATCAGCGAATGTGTGCTCGGTGCCCGCGAACACTTTCATGTTCTTGAGCATGATGCGGGCCATGCGATTCTTCGGCAACATGCGGCGGACGGCCTGCTGAATCAGCAGTTCCGGCTTTTTGTCGCGGAGCTGGTTGTAGGTCTGCTTGCGGAGACCACCGGGGTATTCGGAGTACTGCTGATAGGTCTTCTGCTCGCCCTTGTTGCCGGTCATGTTGACCTTGCTGGCGTTAGTGACGATGACGAAATCGCCGCAGTCAACGTGTGGGGTCCAGTCTGGACGGTTCTTGCCCATGAGGCAGGTGGCAACTTCGGCAGCGAGGCGGCCGAGGCTGACGCCATTGGCATCAACAATCTTCCAGTTCTTAGTGACTTGCCCTGGCTTGTGCAGGGTTGTGTCTCGACGCAACATAGAGGCCTCCAAATTCCCACCCGGAGCCGGGTGGGCTTCTAAATGCAAGATGCAGATAGAGGCACAAACGTTCCACGGGGGAGTTCTAAACACGCCGCCTACTGGGCGGGGCAGGTGCAGCGGATGGTGCCGCGGCACAAAGATGTGGGGATTCCCAAGGACCGGCCACCACGCCGGGGAGTTCCAAGGGGCGGGAGTATAGGCGATACTCCGCTTCGCGGGCAAACTTTGCAAAAGAGGCTCAAACACCGGCGCACAAGAAGGTCCTATAACAATGACCCCTAGGTCAAAACGTCACACAAGAAGAATTTTACCATACAACGAATCTATAACTTGACACAGGTGTACGATACGTGTATACTGAATACTATGCGGTTAGCACAAGTAAGAAATGACATTGCACAGCTCCACGAGAAAA
>SXOY01000102.1 GCA_005776545.1 Planctomycetia bacterium
ACAAGTGGTCTTGACCCGCGTGGTCGACCCAATGGCACTGCGAAATCCTGACTCATTTGCCAACATGATGTCGTCCGATGCAGGGCGGCGCACGCTTACGGATCAGAGTTCTCCCGGAGGCAGTGGCGGCCCACGTGGTCCGGGCGGCCCGGGGAATCCCCGCGGCGGTCCGCAAGCTCCACGGACCCCTAAAGCTCCAACTCCCGGAAGCGGGATTGGGCTTCCTTCGACGGGGGCAAAGAAATGATCACTCGCCGCGGTTTCACGCTGCTTGAACTTGGTCTGGCAACGGCGATGTCGACCATGTTGCTGATCACCGCGCTGAGTTTGTTTGTCGCACTTGATCGTGGCGATCGCAGGTTTGAGAAGCGCTTTGATCAAGTCAACGATCTGAGTCGGCTACAGACGGTTTTGCGGCGGACTTTTGCGACACTCGCGGTGACCGATGAAACTCCGCCGCCAAATACGCCAGGAATCAAAGCGGCTGGTGCAAGCGCGAATAACTCGCCGCAACCAGCTCCATCGGAAACACAGTCTGGTACCGGTACAGGCTCAACGGCATCACGCGCGACATCAGTTCCTTCGCCGCGCGTTCGGATCATTGAAGACCCAGACCCAACGGTGAAGGCGATGGTGAATCGTTCCAAAGCGATGTCGGGCGGCGGAGGGAGCGATGTGCTTTCGCCGCAGATGCTGGAGGTTGTGACGGCGGGACAACCAGTTCCGGATTTCAATCCCGAGTCGTTTGAATCGAGCAATCTGAACTTTGTCGCGGCAGAGCAGGGAGTGTTGCTCAATCGCGGCGCGATCTACCTTCGACCCATGCCACTGCGTGAGAACGATGAAGAGCAATCATGGGAGATTCTGTATACACGGCTTGCCCCGCGCGATCGGCTGGAACAGTTTGGCATGCCGTTGCAGGCAATTCGACCGATCGGTGAACCAGTGGTGCTCGCGCAGGGAATTCGTTATTTTAATGTGCGTGTGTTCAGAGAGCGGCAATGGGGCCGTTCGATGGAAGCAACCTATTTCCAGCATCTTCCGGCGTACGTGCAAGTAGAGGTTGAAACGACTGCTGGTTTGTGGGCCAAGTGGTTGTTTGAGGTTGGATGGTTGCTGGGGCCTGAAACACAGCAAGAGCGAGATTACAAGAGTGGCGGCAGCAAGACTGGACCCGATGGCAAGAACAACCCGTCTGGCTCTGGCAGCGATGTTACCAAGGGATTGACAGAGATCCTCGATAAAGCTCCGACGGGAGCAACTTCAAAATGAAGATGCACCGCTGCAATATCTTCGTGAGCAGGCGCGGGTTTGCCTTGCCGCTGGTGGTGCTGCTTGCGCTGGTGTCGAGCCTGGTGGTGGCGGTCATGCTGGATCGATCTACGACACAGGCACGTACGGTAAAACGGCAGCTGGATGGATATCGGGATGACCATTTCGCCAAGGGAATGCAAGAGGCGATCGATAGCTGGATGAAGAGTGTGGCGACCAAACCCATGGCAGAGTTGCTTGAGGAAGATGGTCATGCGATGGACCTTGAACTGGCCGATGGCGTGATACTGAAGCTGTACGTGTTTGATGCGCAGGGTTCGGTGCTCATCGATTTCGGAACACTGCAGGGCGACTCAATCACCGATGCTCAGGGCGTTGCTATGGCGTACAGCGGGATATCTGCTCAGGAGCTTCAGAAAGCGTCGAAAGCGATTGCCGAGACTGAACTGAAAATACGTACGGCCGGGCGGTATACGCCGGTCACGCTGACTCGTCGGTACGGTTCTCCGGCGATCAGCGTAAATTCCGCGCCAGATCCGGTCTTGGCGGCGGTTGCGAATTTCGCTGGGGGGGGCGACCTGGTTGCCGAACTGATCGAATCGGTCAATGCGGCTCGAAGTGCCGCGCCGATGGGGGCAACCGAACTGGCGGACCTGATTGCCAAGATTCAAACAGAGCCTGAAATCCGGGCTATTTTGCAGAGACTCCTGACTGCTCAGCCGTCGTTCTGGCAGGTTGAAGCTCGACTCTACCGCACGAATCAGCTTTCTGAGCCAGCGGCGGTTTATTCAGGCTACAGCCTGATCTCCGGGCGTGGAAACACGTCTCGAGACCGCACCGGAGGCGGAATGACACGTCTTTCGGTTATTCTTGATTGGAAACGCGTGGCCGAACGCTAGACTTGCCCGCTTGAGAAGGAACTGACAATGGCATTTCTGACATCATCTCCTCAAACCCGTGCCAAGGTTGTCGGTACGCGCACAGTCGCGCAAGGTCTTGCCTTGGTTGCAGCACTCGCTGGCGGAGCTGCTATCGCGGCGAATTTCGTTTCTGGTCCGGGTTCTACCGAACCGGCCAAGATAGCAGTGCGGGAGATTAACGACAAAAAGTTTGAGCCTGCCGTTGCAGTACACGCCAAGGCCGATCTCGATGGCATTGGTTCGCGGATGATGCTGGTGTCAAATAGTCCAAAGATCGCGGCACCAGAAGTGGTCGATTCAACAGTTCCGCCGCCGCCCCCGCCTTCCTCAGTGAAAGACCACGTGAAGTTTCTGGGAGTGGTAGCCGATGGTGCTCGGCTCTTTGCGTTGATCGCGATAGATGGCAAACAGCGGATTGTCGGAGTGGGAGACGTTATAAAACTCCCCGGCGAAACAACAGCAACAATTACTGAGATAGCTGCGGATTCGGTGAGCATAGACGATGGCAAGAAAGTTGAGAAGATTGATATTGCGCATCGTTCTGGTTCGGTTGTGAGTCATGCGGCAGCACCACTTGCTGTACCAAATCCAGCGGGACGTTTGACACAGGACCCACGAGCACGCGGCGCCAGAAACGCAAAAGATCCGCTCGCTGGACTCGATCCCAAAGCTCGCGCACTTGTAGAGGCGAACAACGCCAAGGCCGCTCAGGTATCTATCGATGCGCGTGAGTTGCGGCGTAAAGCACGCCGAATTGAGCTTGAAAAGGAAACTGGGCGTGAAGGCGAAGAGATAGAGAAGATGCTCGATGAAATGGAGCAGGCTGGAAAATTCGGAGACCCGGTGAAGATTAATGTCTCAAAGGAGAAGGGCAGCAAGTGAGCGCTCGCATATGTCATGTTCGTCAGGCCAGGAAGGCCAGCTCACTTGAAGCTGTTCGCCTTGTTGTTGAATCTCTGCGTGGGTCCAAAGTTGAAAGCTGGGCCGCACCCGGCGGTAGCGAATTCGCGGCACAAGAAATCGAATCGGCGGCTGATTGGATTCAAGCTCAACTTTCCAGTGCGTCAGATCGGGCACCAGGTCTCGAACTGCTGTGCCTCGATGTCGAGGGCAGCTTGTGTTCCTGGGTGAGTTCGCCCAGCCGTGAAGGCCAGGTTCTCGCGGCGGTAGCACGAAATTTCGGAGCGGACCCTGAATCGAGTTCAGCCTCTATTTCTCCGGTGGCGGTCTACGCCCAGTCGCAGCTTGAATCCTCCGTACAGGCTATCGGGTTGAGTCCGGCTGAGCAGCCTGTAGAAGATGCCAAAGCAGGCAAAACTAAAACCGTTGCATCTTCGCATCGCACACCGATACTGGTCAGTTCTGAAGCGCCTGCAAGATTGCTGGTAGACGCACTAGATCGGCGCAAAGTAGCGATTGCTCAAGTGGCGTCGCTGTGGCAAGTGATGGCAGCTGCGTGGGATCCGTCTGCACTTCGCACCGGAGGCAGCTCAAAGAGCGAATCCGCAGTTGCAAGCGCATCGATTGTTGTTGACCCAGCAGGTCGAGTTCTGTGGGCATGGTCGATCAAGGGTGTGTTGCTGGCAGCTGGCGCGATACGAAGCCAGGCCGCCGATCGTGGGGATATTTTGAGCGCTGAGGTTGCGGCGAGAATCTCAACCGAATGGCTCGCATGGTCGGCACAGGTTGGTGTGAGTCCGCAGCGGGTGATATGCATCGCGACTGAGGGCGACACTTCCGCCAGTGCGTTTGGTGCAGCATTGACTCAGGCATGGCCTGGCGCGGCGGTTGATTTGCAGTTTGATGAAGATCCAATACTGGCGACATTGCAGCGCGCTGCCAGAGTGCTGGAAGATCAGGCGGGAGCGATTACGCCGCTGCAAGGGCTAGATAGCAGACCAGGTCGATTGCACCGGTCTATGTATTCGTGGATTGCAATCGCGATTGTGGTGTGTGCCGCCGCGATTTCGGCACTTGCATTCAAATTCTCGCGAGATGCCGCGAATTATCGATCGCAAGCCGACTCGATCAAAGAGCAATGGCAAGGCATCGTGAAAGAGACCATGCCCGCGGCGATGACATCTCCATATGGTGAGATCGATGCGCTGCAACAGGAAGTCACCAAGCGCGAGCACTCTCTGAAGCCGCCGGAAAAAGCTGAGCCAACATATCCGGTGATGGAGGCCCTCGAAGTGATTTCGATGGTACTTTCGACTTCGAACGTGCAGTTGGATGACGTGTTGCTGGACACCCAGATTTCAAAGGTGACGGTGAAGGTCACTCTTCCGACGACCGCGACCGAAGAGGGTGAGGCTTTGCTTGCCGCGTTGCGGGCGATCGAAAACCCGTACATCAGTTCCTGGGATGTAGACTTTAAGTCTATTGGTGGACGTACACAGGCAACTTTCACCGGCCCCTGGAGCGACATGGTAAAGGCCGGTCGTTCGGCAACGGCAGGAGACGCCAAGTGAGTAGCACTGCGATCAATCTTGATGATGTGCGAGGCGATATCGCGGGAGCGGCGTCACGCAACGAACGACGCAACCGGCCAACGCATCTGGTCGTTATCGCAATTGCGCTTGCCGCCATATCGCTGGTGGCGTTGTTGTTTATGCTGCGGTCGAGGACGAGTGCTCAGGCATTGCTTGTCAAAGAAACGAAAATAGGCGAAAACGCAGTTGAATTAGCCCAGCAATTGAAGGAAATCCGAATTGCTGAAGAATCAACGACCATTCGCTACGGCGCTGCAGAATCAGATCTGCCGCCGTCAAAGTTCATCAACGCCGGTGCCGCTGCAGGATTGAAGAACCCGATTCAGTTGCCAACGCGAAACAAGCCCGTTGCCGACAAAGACATCAACGGGGTCCATCGGATCAAGGTGGCGTATGAAGCCAAAGACGAATCCATGCCCAATTTGATGAAATGGGTGCAGAACGTGGTACGCGACATTCCCGGCCTGGAGGTCTATTCGATCAGCCTGAAGCCGGAAGCCACTCAGTGGGTGCTCAAAGTAACTTTTAGTCGCTGGGAACGTACGGAGCCAAAGAAGTGAATCTCTCAAACCGAATTCTCGCCTGTGTAATTCTGACCTCCTTGACGCTGGTTGGTTGTAAGTCCACTCCCAAAAGTCAAATTGAAATCGACAATGCTGCGCGCAGTGAACAGATGGCTCAAGGGGCCGCACTTGCCCGTGAAGCGCAGGTGAATCAGAAGAATGGACATCTGGCCCTGGCAACCAAGCAGTACCGTGATGCCGTGACGTTGAACCCGGAATTGCCCGCAGCGTGGAATAATCTGGGAATCCTGCTGATGGATCAGAAGGACTTCATGAACTCGGCAACCGCGTTTCGACGCGCTGCCGACCTGCTTCCATCAGATCCGCGGCCCTATGAAAACCTCGGATTGTGTTACCGCTCGGCACGCCATGCAAAAGAATCACTTGAGTTCTATGGCAAGAGCCTGGAGCGCGATGAAAACTGGCTGCCCTCGCTGCGGGGAGCAATCTTGAGCGCAATGGAAATGCAGATCGTTGATGAAGTGGTGCTCGAACGAATCAACCGTGCATTGTTGATTGAAACCGATGCGTCGTGGCGCCTCGAACTTGAACGCTACAAGCTCCGCGTGCAGGGCGAACTCAAGAAGAACTGATCTGGGAGTCGATCGGCGGTGTCGCTTGCGGCTCAAAAATCAGCGACTCATCGCGGTACTTGATCCAATCAAGACACAGCCCCTCTGGTGGCGAAGTCGGCCCGGCATCGCGCCGATTTCCGGTCTCTAGCGCCTTAGACACTCGCGAAACAGGCATTCGCCCCAGTCCGACGTCAATGAGCGTCCCCGCGATGATCCGCACCATGTTGTACAAAAACCCCTTGCTCGAAATTTCAATACGCACGCGTTGAGCGTTGTCGAGCCTGCCAACTCCCAGATCGCGATCGCTCCAAAACGGACCCGGCGATTGTGAAAATCCGCAGTCAATCACATCGCATCGAAGCACATGACGAACCGTCGTCACCCGCTTGTGCGTCGCGGCAGAAAACGCAGCGAAATCGTGCTCACCAACTAGCAGGCCCGAGGCCGCCTGCATCGCGCTCACATCCAGTCCGTCGCGCACATGCATCGCAAAGCGCCGATCAAACAACGGCCTTGCCCGGCCAGCATGAACCAGGTACGCGTACCCCTTGCTTTCTGTATCAAAGATCGCATCAAATCGTTCTGGCACAAGCCGCGCTTCAACCACCACGACATCTGGCGGCAGACGGTCGTTGATCGCACGCACCAGTCGATCAAGTCCGCGATCTGTCGGCCACCCACGCCCCTGTCGCCCATGCTCGTTGTCTGAAGAAGTGGAAAATGAAGCGACCTGTCCCCGCGCATGCACGCCCGAGTCCGTGCGGCTCGAACCGATCAGGTCTACCGGCTCGCGTACCACTTCGCGAACGGCACGCTGCACAATCGCCTGAACTGTTCGAAGTTCAACAACGCCATATTCCAGAGGCGGGTGTATGAAAGTATCTTTCTCCCGCGGCGGTCCCAGAATGTGTTGTGCTGGTACGTGCGTCGGCAGAGGCTGACCGGGAACTACCACTGGTTCCTGCCGCTGCCAGCCGCAGAAATCTGTTCCGTCATATGCAATAGTGAGCGCGTAACGCGGCATGATTTACCCGCGCAACTTTTCCGACTCATCAGCCTTCACTACAACCTGCGGAACATCGGTCCCGCCCTTGGTCTTGAATCGCTTGTGCTCCGCATCGGCCCACTTATCTGCCTGCTTCCACCAGAGCAGCACAAACCCAATCCCCACCGGGGCAACCAGAGCCAGAACCACGATCATGAACCAGTCGACTTTCACGGGCCATTCTAGTAATCAAACAGGCAAATTGCGAATTACTTGGGAGCGGTCGGTTCTGCCGCAGGCTTCTCGGTCCCACTGCCCTTGGTGTCTTTCTGCTTGGCCGCATCCTTCTTGGCCGGCTTAGATTCCTTCGCCGGTTCAACAATTGCATCCAGATCAATCAGGCCGGGACTGAAAAGCCCTTTCAACGTGCCCGAAAGGTCTGACGATGATTCCCAGGTCTTGCTGCGACCAATGCGATGCACGCTCCCTTTGCTTTCCTTTACTTCTTCGCACAGGTCTGCATTGTGGTCGTACGCCGCTTCACCCGGTTTCCCCCACCAGACAACTTCAATGGTCTTGCGTTCGTTATTTTTGCCATGCACCGGCGCAAGCAGTTGAACCGCATCACTGGCGTTATTCAGCGCTATGAACGTAGATTCAACCGCCATCGTGAAAACGTACGCATCGCCAAGTGCCGGATCGCTTTTCGCTGGCGCCTGCTTCGATGTTCCGTGCGGACCCTTGAATGTCTGCTTGTGTCCGTTAAATACCAGCACTCTTTCGCCAGGTTGCAGCGTCAACTTGGGAAATGTGAATTCAACTTGTGGCTTCTGAACGGTCTGTGATCTTTTCTTCCCCTTGTCAGCAGGAGCTTCTTTGTCGCCACCCTTTTTTGTCAAGTTCAGTTGTGTCTCCACGCCATCGGTGATTGTGTAGCCTTCCAATTCGATCGGCTTGTCATGTGGATTTGCCAGCTCTATGAACTCATCCCCATTGGCTGATCGAGTTCCATCGCCATTTGCATCACCATCCGAACCCTGTGGCACGCTGTACAGCACTTCGGTAATCAGTGGATGGGGGTACGCCAACGGCGATGGCGGTGCATACGAGCCTGCGGCGAGTATCAACAGTGATATGGAAAGCATGGCAACTCCTTAGTATGAGCAGGATTCTACCACACTCTGGGTGTCAAATGCAACGCTACTGATTGGGAACCGGGTTCTTGCCTTCGCCACGCCCGGATGACCCGAAAAGAATCATCGCCCGCCGCAGTGTAACACGATCTTGAATCGCCCCGGCGGCTCCTGCTTCCACGCTGAATCTCAAGACGTTTGCTCCGCCAATTTCGAGGTTCGCATCCGCTTCCGGCGCATCTCCCGTCAAACTGATTCGCTTGAGTTCTTTGAACGTCGTTCCATCGCCAGCAGAAACCACAAGCTCTGGATCGCCCCAGGTCCGACAGGAGTGGGGCAGCTCGGCGTGAAACAAAAGCCGAGTCGCTCCCTTTGGCACGTCGAAGTCAACCCGCATCGGCCCGGGAAATTCAAGCTCTGTCGCAAAACTGCCTCGCTGAGCTTGATGAAATGCCAGCGGCTGCGTCCAACCGCGACCATCGGTTCCAGCAACATCGTGAACCGAGCACTGTGACAGTGGCAAAACTCGCGCTGCATCAATCACGAGCGATTCGACATCGACATCCTGAAGTACAAGAGGGTCTCTCTCTGCCCTCAGCGTGACCTTGCCTCGAACGGCTCGATCCTGAATCTGCATCGACTGAATTTGTACAACCAGCCCTTCGCGCGTCGTCACAATTGTGCCGCGAGATGCAACGGCTGCCTGTGCCAGCACCACCGCTTCCACGCGCCCCATGGGCACCGTCATTCTCGATTTGGTCGCCGCAGTTCCAGTTTCAATCGTGATCAATTCACCAATCGAATCGACAAACCCGCCGATCACATCTCCATTCCGAAGCATCAGTGTGTCTTTGCTAAACTTCGCTTGGGCATTCATCGCACTCGGCGGATACACGCAATCCAGCCTGCGAAGCATCTCCAGTGGCACGCGCAACGTACCCACCACCGGGCTTTGCCACATGATCTCTTCGGGCTTGCCTCCATCAGTAAGACTTCCCGCGACAATCTGCCCATCAACCGTGTGCAATACGCCGCGTGGCGTGTGTAACGCATCTTCTGCCGAAACCGTCGAAAACCGGGGCATCTGCGGCGGCTGAATCATCGCGCGGCTCAGCAAAATCACCGTCGACAATGGCTCGTTGCGCCGCCGCCCATCAAGATCCGTGGTCGAAATCGTCTCTCCGTCGATCGCCTGCACTGTCACAACTTTGCTTGCGCCGCTTGCATCAAGAAGTGTGAAATACACCTGCGGCGGGGGCGGCGAGTTGGGCTTTGATCCAGCTGCACACGACAACGCCAGGATTGAAAATAATGCGATCATGGTTATTTCTGAAAGATCGGCAGATATCGCTTGGGCATCTGCAGAATAATTAAACTCATCGATGTCCCGTACGCATTGCCCACCGCAGGATCGACCCAGGTTCCATCAGCCTGTTGAGCACCCAACAGCTCCGCTCGAATCGATGGCCACCACACCTTCCACGAATCTCCTCCAGCCAGAAACATGCATTGAACAGCGTAGTAATGTCCGTAGAAATAATGCGACCGCCGAGTCTGCGATCCCGGCATCGCCGTGCTCACCAGATAATTCAACCCATTCTCGATCGACTTATCTTCATATTTGCCGGCGTACAACAAACTTGCAACACCCGCCGCTGATCGCTCCCACGCCGATTGTCCGCCCTGCGCTTGATAGCGAAATCCGCCATCGGGATTCTGACACCGCTTGACATATTCAACCGCTTTTTCAATCGTGTCTTTCGACACCTCAAGCCCAGCATTTCGAGCGGCCCGCAAGCCCATGATCTGGCAAATCGTCACCGACACATCCGCGTCATAAGGAACCGGGTTGTACCGCCAGCCGCCTTCATCATTCTGCGTTGATTCGATCAGCCGCACCGCTTTCACCAGCGTCTCATGCGTCTTCTGCGACAACTGCTGATCTTCGCCGGAAAAGTTCCCGCCCGTCATTCCATAGATCTCGCCTAGAAACAACGTCGCAAATCCATGCCCATACATCGGCCCGTTGGCTGATTCTGCCGCGACAAGCCCATTTTCCGCGGCGTTCGCCAACACAAATTTCAGCCCTTTCAACACCACATCGCCATACACACCGCGACCGGGCATGTTGCCATCACCCATCAGCGCAAGACACGCCAGACTCGTAATCGCAACCGACCGCCCCCAGCGCGTATCACCAAACGACCCATCTTCGTTCTGCATCGCCGCCAGCCCCGCAAGCCCCTTGGTCGTCGCAGCTTCAAGTTCGGGCGAAGACTCTCCTTCCGCGGCTGTGTTCTGTGCACTCACGTGAAATGAAATCGGTGACCCGCTCTTCGGTTTCGCTGCCGGCGCCGGGTCAACAGTTGCGGGTTGCAAACTCAATGGATCGGGCGGTCGATTGGGATCGATCGGCTGAGCCAATACGCTCGCCGCCGTCAAACTCAATATCGCTGCGCACGCGTACTTCACTTCTTAGGCTCCTCCGCCAATCGCTTGTAATACTGCTCGGTCAACTGCTGATACAGCGAACTGAACTGGTCCGACTTCCCCTGTCGCAGCGCATCGCGCAAGTGTGGCGGCAGATTGCCCCATGTAGCTCCCGCTGCTGCAAGTGCAGCTTTCAATTCCGCCTCTTGCATTGCCGGACCAGCCTGTGCCTGCTCCGATGCAGTTTGAGCGCCTTTGGGCTGCGGTTGCTTTTGTGATTGCTGCTGTTGTTGCTGCTCTTCCTGCTTGTCTTGCTGTTTCTTCTTCTTCGACTGCTTCTTCTGCTGGTTGTTCTGCGCTTGTGCAATCAATGCATCGAGCTTGCGAATCGCATCTTCCTGCAATCGCTGCGTATCCAACCCTGCATCTTTCGATTCGCCCAGTCGCTTCGCCGACCGATCCATCAGGTCCGCGGCTTGTGCCAACAGATCACCTTCCTCTTCGCGTCCCAGTGCCTTCTTCAATTCCTCTTCAAGCGGATCGCGGCTGACAGCACCAACTTCGCCCCTGGGCTTCAATCCCAAAACCTCATCCAGCGTTGGCAATTCCTGCAATGGCCTGTCCTGCACGGGCTTGTCTGGCGCAGGCTGCACAAGTACAGCGCCCGCGCACACTATCGCGATCAAGTTCATCGCGCCCCTCCCTGTTCGTTCTTCGCAGGCTTCGCCGGATCCACTACCGGCGGCTTGATTTCCAGCGGCGTCTTCATGTCCGGTCCGCCCTCTTTAGTTCGCTCGATCAGACTTTTCACCTGCTCGCTCAACTGTCTCTGTAACAACGTCGCGGCCTCAACTGTCGTCAAATCGTCAGCTTCCGCCGCCGCGCGAGTCGTTTCAAACGCTTCCTGTTGCATCATGCGCAACAGTCGCAACTCTGCGATCGGAGGAATCGTCTTTTCCTTCTCACC
>SXOY01000103.1 GCA_005776545.1 Planctomycetia bacterium
GCCTGATGCCTGTTTCTATATGCGCCCGCGTCAATCTGCACCCAAGAGAGATCAGCCAGCGAAAGACGATCATGCCAGCGACCATGAGGATGATGGGCAGAACTGTGTGCCATATGTGAAGCGGCTTGTTCGATGCGACCACATCAGAGGCGTCAAATGCGATGATGTCCCAGAGCGTGTGGACAACAATGGCGACCAGAAGAAAGCCAGGGATGGCGATGAAGCGGTAACGCGAATGGCTGGTCATAAGGCCGATTCCAAAGCCGCCAATGCCGCCCATGATGAGATGGCCCGCGAGCCGAATTGGTTCCTGTGCCGGGAGAAAGAGAGAATGTTGCCCAAAGCCAAGCGTGGAGATCGATTCGGCGAGGGCCGCACCAAGCCCTGCAAAGGCCCCGTAGATGAGGCCATCGACCGGCTCATCGAAGTGACGTCTGGAGGCACATGCGATGATGACCACCACCATGAACTTAGCGACCTCTTCACTGGACCCAGCAAGGAATGCGAGCATGGTGTTACCGGGAAACGAATGGCCATCTGCCCCGGAAAGCACGCGAATCAATGCGAGTTGGGCCTGTCCGGCGGCCTCCATCATGCCAGCACCAAGAACCGTGGCAACAAGAAGCAACCACCACGGCTCGGTCCGGTGGAGGTCGTACTTGAAGACCATTGCCCCCAGCCCTAGGCCGCAGAGCGCAAGCGTCAGATACATGAGGAAAGTAGAAATCAGCACAGCCTGAGTATACCGGAATAGGAAGTCTCATATCGGACCAAAGGGTCGCCATGCCGCCTGAGGCAGGTCGCTATCATTCTTCCACAGCGTGGCATTCACCTCGATCCAAGGTCTGACGGTCGTAATCCCTGCGTACAACGCGGCGAAAGTCATCGCATCGACACTCGACGATGTGCAGGATTGGCTCGACGCGCAGACCGTGCCCTATGAAGTCATCGTGGTTGATGATGGATCCAAAGATGCAACAGCAACGGTCGTCACCGCGCGAGGGCGAGGTGTGCGATTGCTCGTCAACCAGCAGAACCGGGGCAAGGGTGCATCGGTGCGGCGAGGAATGCTGGCGGGAACCATGCCTTGGCGGTTGTTTCTGGATGCGGACAATTCCACGCGGATCGACAACATGATCGCAGTTGATCGAGAAGCTGGCAAAGGCGCGAAAGTGGTGATCGCGTCGCGGCGTGCGGCAGAATCAAACGTAGTTCGCAAGCAGCATCCCATTCGCAGGTTTCTAGGGAACTCAGCGCCGATGCTGACCAAGTTGATCGCGTTACCAGATCTGTCAGACACACAATGCGGCTTCAAGGCGTTTACAGCCGAAGTGACAGACGATGTCTTCTCGCGAGCGGTGGTCGATCGATTCATGTTTGATGTTGAGATCCTGCTGCTCACTCGCAAACTGGGGCACGAGATCCGAGAGATTGGTGTGGCGTGGGACAATCCAACGGAGAGCACGCTGAATGTGAGTAGAGACTTGCCGCAGATGCTGGGGGATTTGTTCACGACGACATGGCGGCTGAGGGTGAAGGGTGGAATACCGCCAAAGGTGCAGAAGGGTGAGCGGGCGACACACATGCCTGTTTCGCAGGCGGTGAGCGATCCGGCATCAGTTGCAAAGTGATCGCGAGCGCGATAATCCATGCAACAAAGTGCCGGGAAATCCGATTTTGTGCAACCAAAATGTGCTTGTTGCGTTTAAGCAATCTGATACGATGACGAATTCTCGTCACTGCTCCATTAGAACGTTTCAATATCACGTGTAGGCACGATCACTCCGCCGCAGAACTGGGAGAATTGGCATGTTTTCATCACTTTCGCACAAAGTCGCCACCTTGCTCTCGCGTTTCGAAACGACGAGCAGCGCCCAGTTTAACACGTGCAGGGTTGAGGGGTTGGAAGCGCGGCAGATGTTGGCGGTGGCGACATGGGATGGCGGGGCGACCGGTAACGGTGCCAACTTGCTGGATCCGCTGAACTGGGCAGGCGATGTGTTACCGGCGGCAGCGGATGATGTGGTGATTGGAGCGACGGGGACGAATCCGACATTGACGCTGGGTGGGCTGTTTGCTGCGGCGAACTTAACTTCGAGCCGGGCGATTCAGGTGAACACCGGAGGCAATCTGTCGGTGAGCGGAACGGCGACCCAAGGAGCGAACTTGAGCCTGGCCACGGGCACACTGACTGGCGGTGTGTGGAATATGGGGAGCAATCTTGTCTCCCTTGCTGGCAACGCGAACAACCTGGTGTCGCCAATTGTGAACGGGACAGTTGAGTTGGCGAATGGGACGACAGTGAGCCTTGGGTTGGGAACAAGGTTTACGTTTTTGCGGAATCAGTTGAACACGACTTCAACGGTGAATCCGGTGGCGAATTATGTGATGCTGGACGCGATCGTGGTCAATGGTGGCACGATCAATTTGTATTCGCTGACAACGGTGCCGGTCAGCATTGGGGCAACGGGGTCGATTACCTCTTCGGGCATCATCAGCTTGTCCAATTCAAACTGGGTGAACAACGGGACGATTACTGGCACGGCGGACACCGTGCGGCTCAATGGTCAGTTTGTGAACAACGGAGTGATATCGACTTCGGGCAACGCGCGGGTTTTTAATAACGGGATTGAGTTGTTCCATAATGCAGGGACGCTGAACCTGGCAGGCACTGGAGTCACTGAGTTTCAGAATCCAGCGTGGCGGAACTCCGGGACAATCAATCTGGCTTCGGAAATTCGGATTCGCGCGAATGTTACAACAGCGGATTTGAATCTCGCAGGGATATTCAGCACCGGTGGCAGGCTGTACTTTGAGGGCGTCATCAACAACACCAATGCGGTATTCCATAGCACGGTGCAAATGGGGATTGTCGGAATGTTCGGGTCAGGTGGCACGATGCAGGGCGGCACGATGACATTTGAAGTCGGGCATCAATACAGATTTGGCGGGGTGTTTCGAGATGTTGCTGTTACCAGCGAGATGACTGTTGTAAACGGCGCGACGATCACGCTCACCGGCACAACAACATTCCCTCGCATGCGAGTTCCGGCGGGTGTTGTTGTACTGAATAATTACACGTTGAATTCCGAGATCATTTTCGACAACACCGCCGGACTTGGATATTTACAGCTGGTTGATGGAAACACCGCGTCGATTGGACCTGCCGGGATTGTCCGCCTGTCTGCGGCAGCGACCGGAACATTGCTTGTGTCGATAACGACTTCAGACACTCGCGCAGTTCTTGGTGGCCTTATCGAGCAACTCTCTCCCACACGGGCATTGATCATTGATGATTGGTTTGTGAACACCGGCGAAATTCGAGTCACGACGGGGACATGCACGCTCAATCTTGCAAACACCGGTCAGCAGTTTGTCAATCAGGGCACGATCACGGTTCAAACCGGCGCGATTTTTAACTGGAACACCCCTTTCTGGTCCAACCCGGGATTGATGAATGTTTCTGGAGGCACGGTAAACCTCGGCGGGACATGGCGCACCAGCGACTTTAACTTCGCAGGGTTTACAGGTACGAATGCAACCGTGACAATCTCCGGAACGCTGGAAAACTCGGACTCAACGTACTTCATCAACGCGATCACTTCTTCGTGGCAGTTTATCAACGGTACTTTGAGCGGGGGAACGGTTGAGTCGGTCGGTGGTGCTGAAATGGTTGTTTTGACGACCGGACGTCTGACGCTGCTGAATACCGACGTGAATGCGAATGTTCGCAGCTCGGGTCGCGTGACACTTTCAGGAAACACTCGATTCGACCGTATCAGCATGCGGGACAGCGCGGGCACTAGTCTCGCGGCGGGATTCATGCTCCGAGATGAAATTGTTGTGACCGCAGCGAGTACCTTCTCCAGAAGTATTTCGGCGGAAGCGGCGGGCGCTTCGATTGGCGCAACCGGGGTAGTTCGATTCGATTCAACGGCGAGCGGCCCGATGTCGGTGACCGCTGGCAGTACGTTTCTGATCAGTCATGGGACAATTGTTTCGGATTCTGCAGCTGAGGTTCTGGTTCAGGGAACAACGTTTTACAACGCCGGAACGATCCGCTCGAACACTGGCGCGAGAATCAAGATTCAACCCACGACGTTTATCAATCCTGGACAACTGATCATTGATGGCGGAACGATCGAGCTTGGCGGCACTGTTCAGGGGGCCGATTTCAATGGCGGAGGAGTCAGCCGTACTGGCGGGAACTTCACACTGAGCGGAGTGTTGAACAATGCTGGCAACCTTCTTTCGATGCCCGGGGCAGGTTCGCTTACGCTGCTGCAGGGCGCGGTGATCAATGGCGGCACCATTGCCCTTGCGCCGGGAAATTCGTTGATCGTCGCGACCACTGGTAGCCAGGTTGATTTGAACAGCGTCATCGTACAGAATGAAATCATTGCCGATACTGGAGGCATTGAATTCACCGGCGCTTCACGTTTCGCAGCACTTCGTCTGCGCGGGGTCAACCCTATTACGTTCCCATCGGGCTACACGCTCCTGGACAACGTGTACGCAGAGGGAGCCGTTGTCGGACTTCGTACAGTGACATTTGAATATTCGCCAAATAGAAGCAGCGTCATTGCTCCGGGTGTAACGATCGAGCTCTCGGCCGGTGCCGGGGGAGATCTCACGATCAATGGCGGCCTGGCGTTTACCGCGCCAACAGTGAATTCAGGCACCATCAGGGCGGCATCGGCTTCAACACGAATTCGAATTCTGCTGGCTGTGTTCTCGAATACTGGGTTGATCGAAGTCGATGGAGGAAGTATCTCCTTTGAATCAGCTACGTGGACCAGCTCTGGTCAGATTACGGCGACCAATGGCACCGTCACCACCGCAGGCATTTGGAGTTCCACTGGGGCTATCAACCTCCAGAATTGCACCACAACACTCGGCGGCACTTTCTCAACGGTCGGGTTAAATCTCACATCCTTCAGTCGCAGCGGTGGAACGCTTGCGATCTCCGGAATCTGGGATAATGCAGGACAGAGTGTTCCGCTTTCTTCCACCCTGGGCCCGATTGTGCTCTCCGCGGCACGCATCACGGGCGGGGATATTGTTGTTTCAGATGGAACAACGCTGAGCGTTGTTGGCTCTGGTAGTGAACTTAATAGTGTTCAGATAGTTGGCGATGTTCTTGTTGGTAACACGGGTGCGATCCTGGCCACTGGGACGACACGTTTCAACACGCTCTATCTTCGTGGAACTTCATCTGTGACCTTTGGTGCACTCTTCCAGCTGCAAGACGACGTGGTCGCTGATGGGGCCGCCGTCGGACTTCGAACAGTGTTTATCACCAGCAACTCAGCGTTGACCCTTTCGCCAACTGGCAGTGTTGCTCTCGCGCCAAACTCTGGAGGCGACTTGACGATTCGCTCGGCGTCTACCAATTCCACTTTGGTAAACAACGGGCTTATTTCAGCAGATGGAACAACGAAGATACTGACGATTAATACCACTACGTTTACGAACAATGGGACGATGTCTCTGGTTTCCGGGCGGCTTGCGTTCACAACGGGGACAATGTCTACTCCCGGTCAACTGGCTGTGAGTGGAGGAACGCTTGCCCTCGGTGGAACGTTTAACACGACTGGGTTTGATCCCGCAAATGTGACTCGGATCGGCGGAGTCGTCGAACTTGGCGGTGGACTTTCGAACGCTGGAAGGGTCTTTACGCTGAATTCCCAGACGGGATCTTGGAATCTCAATGGAACAGCTTTGTCATCCGGACAGATCTTCCTGAATGATGGAGTGACTCTCAATGCAGTTGCTGGGACTATACAATTGGCAGGATCGATCATCCAAGGGGACCTGATTGCCTCCTCAGGCGTGACATTGTCGATACTGCAGGGCACTCGGTTTGGAACACTGCACCTTCGCGGAGCGGTAAACGTCGATATGCAATCCACGTTTGTGCTGGCGGACTCGATTGTCGCTGATGGCATTGAGACGGGAACTCGTACTATTCGAATGCAGGGGGCAACGGTTGGCGCAATTGGTTTGACCGGTTCGCTCCGTCTTAGTGCTGATTCAGGCGGTGACCTTGCGTATTCGCCGGCAAACAACGTCGGTCTCAACAATGCCGGTTTGATTTCCAACGACTCGGCCACGCGGTTGCTAACGCTTCGCGTGGCACCGTTGAATAACTTCGGGACAATTCAGGCAGTCGGCGGGCCAATTCAGATTACAGGTACCGTTACAAATATTTCTGCTGGAGTTCTCTCCGGCGGGACATGGCGTGTCGCAAATGGCGGAGTGCTTGGTGGTCTCGCTGCGATTTCAACGAATAATGCGACGATTATTCTGGACGGTGCGGGCGGCGGATTCACTTCATTGGCAGCACTTCATACTAATAACGGCACGCTCTTGCTAGGAGGAACGAGCGATTTAACTTTCGCCCCAGTTGGGGGCGGGTTTACTCAGTCAGGCATTCTCTCGCTTGATGCGGGGAGCCATTTACATATCACCGGCACATTTATTCAGACAGCAGCTGGTCAACTGACCAGC
>SXOY01000104.1 GCA_005776545.1 Planctomycetia bacterium
CCGCAAGGGAGTTGTCCTCACCCAACGCGGCATCGGCGGCGGCGTGACGCTTGCCCGTCCCGCGCACGAGATCAGCTTGTTCGATCTGGGTGTGAGTCTCGATGACCCAGCCGTCCAGGCACAGTGCATGATGGGAACCGCTCAGTGTTCAGATGAACGCGCGTGTCCCGCGCACAAATACTGGGCCTGCGAGCGTGCCAAGATTCACGAACAACTCAAAGCAATGACCATTGCTGACATCGCCGCCTTTGAAACTCGCCGTCACTGGAAGACAGTTGCCAAACCCACTGACTGACGCAAAGGACTCTCATGGCAAAACGCAAGACCACGAACACAAAGACTTCTACGAGCAGACGGAGCGCGGCGATTCGTGTGCCGGTGATCGAAACTGAAGAACTCAGATTAGTCGACTCCGGCGGCTGTGTGCGTGCCGTACTTGAGATGAACCGCCGCGGCCCGTGTGTAATGATGATGCACGAAGATGGCACCGTCGCATTGGAAGTGATCCTCTCCAAAGAAGGCCCCAGCATCAGACTCGCCGACGAACGCGGCGAAACGCGCATCTTCATCGGTGCCATGCGCGGCTCTTCTCGCGTAGGAATGGCCGATGCCGATGGCTCTCAACGACTCTTCCTGGGCGTCAACAGCGCAGGCAAACCAGCCATGCATCTCTACGACGCCGATCAACATGAAATCTGGAGCCCATCAGAAAAGAGCTGATGTGTTGCCATTACCGCGTGCTGAGTATGTGCCTTCCCTGATGCCTGTATTCCCTACAGCGCCACACCAGATCAACCCATTCCCTACTGCATCAACCACGCCGACAGAATGACAATCCCAAGCGCCGCCACATGAATCCCCCACACACTCGCCGCAAACGCGCCCTGCTGCCGCGCTGACCACGCCATGATCCGATGCCGGTGTTTATACATCACTGCAACCATTGCCGCACTGACAAACCCAAAGAGATCAGCGCCCACCAGCAGCCACACGCCGTTCTCTGTCCGCCCTTCCCGCCACACGTTCATGTAAATCGGCAGCAGCACAAACACCGCCGCCACACCGGAAAAACACCCCGGTGCCATCGCCAGAACCAACCACCCAAACCGCGCTCGCGGCGACCCAATCTTCAACACCAGCGGCTCCGCACACTCCGGACACTTCGCACTCTTGATGTCGCACAAGTCATACCCACACCGTGGACACGGTACACTCCGTCCCTGCAAAAACGCAACCACCTCGGAATCGGTCCCAGCCGACGACTTGCCGATCGAACTGTCTTTGGTATTTCCCTCATCACACATACATCATTCCGGCAAGAACTGTTGTATCGCACACACCTTTACTCTATCAACGTTTCTCGGCGTTGCGGGGTTCGATTGATTGCCCGATCCCGCAAAAAGACAGTCAGCCCGGGACACACCCGAGCTGACTGCCATGGCAATACATTCCAACGATTACTTCGGCGATTTACGCCGCAATCTTCATAGTTGTTCCCGCCACTGAAAAACTTCCGCCGCCATCGGTGCCGAACTGCACGACAATACCCTCGCTCGCGATGCCCATGGTGGTGCCGCGCTGGCCCTGGATCTGATACTGCACACCCGCTCCGGCGGCAGATGTCGGCACGGTTGTATCTGTGAAGCTCATGCGCCGCGATTCAGCTGTCGAGCCGGGTGCGCCGCCGATGCTGACGAACGTTGACTGGCCCGGCAGCTTGCGTGAGATATTATAAAATGCACCACTGGACGCCGCCGCGTTGACTGCTTCCCATGACAACGTCACCGCGCCGCTGGTTTCCAGTTCCACGCGTACGAAATTGGGCACGCTGGGCGCAGGCAACGGCGTCGGTGGCAACGGCTCAGGAATGCCCGCGGCCGCATACACAATACTCGGATTCGCCTGCAAGTCTGCGTACGCCTTGATCTGCCGGATCAAGTCACTTGCCGAAGTCTTGAGCGGCCCCGCCTCGCCATGCAACTCGGTCGTCGCAGACTTAGACGCGATCCGCGCGGCCTGGGCCGCATCAAACTTGTTGCGCACGGTTATCGTCTGCGTCTTAAACGCTGAGACCTGCCCCGCAGTAAGCCCGATTGTGGTGGGCGCGGTATCCCAGATTGGCCAGTGGGCCTCGCAGAACTGCAATTGCTCGATCAAGGTTGGCGGTAAAACAGCCATAGGTCACAACTCCATTCGTCCGCAGCCGCGCCGGAGTCCCGAAAGCTCAGACCCAACACGGGCCTGGTGTTTCTCTTTCGCTCACGTGCATCCATCACGGCCATACACACGGACGGCTGAGAATTCGATCGTTTACAACACAGTATTGAGCAAGTTCCCGCACGTTCGCATCAGACCCGCCCGCATATCCGTTCTAACTATGGAATACGTTATAGGTTCCGCTACGCGTTAACACATATCTGCTTCACTCCCCAGTCCGTGGTAGCCTGTCAAAATGACTTTGATGGCCTTCGAGATCATCTAGACAGCCCTCGAGGTCAATTAGACTGCCTTTGAGATCATTTTGAAAGCCGTCAAAATCGCTTTGATTGCCTTCAGGGCAGTTTTGAAAGCGTTCAAAGTTACTTTGATGACCATCAAGATCACCTTTGAAGGGCTGGAGACCGTTGTACGCCAGTATCGCATAGCCACGGACTGCTGGTAGTTTCGTGTATACTTGATCCGACAACCATTGGGACATGAGACCGCTTTGGGGGAACAAATGACGGAATTTACAGCACTTGAGGTTTGCTTTGGCCTTGCTTCAGCATTGGGTGCGCTGACTGGCCCGCTCGCGCTGGCTCTTCAGGTGCGAGAGGCAACACTTCGGCTAAAGGTCGAGGTCTCGGTCGGATCCTCCATTGTATCCGCTGGGCCCGATGTGCGCATCAAGATCATCAATCTTGGAAGGGAAGTATGCATTACCTCAATCGAGTGTTCGATATCAGGCGAATCAATCCCAGAAAACATTGTCCGGATTCTCCATCGCGATCGTCCCGCCGCCCGCCCGAGTACAACTGAATACCCGCTCGCGCTACCGCGATATGACTCACTAAGTGAGCGCATTCCCATCGACTGGCATGATCTCGCAAAAGAGCGAACTCGTTGGGCAATCACAATTCACCTAAAGGAAGGTGCGGAATTTGAAATTCCCTCGACGGTGTTCGGTAAGGCCGGGCACGTCCAAATTGCACCAAAGTACTTCGGTTTGCTGGGACCAGCGACTGCCTCGTTTGTAAAGGAAGTTCCTAGGCCCGTAAACTCTACACGCATATCAATGTCTGCGTGATGAGCCGCCTGGGACGCTTCTTGGCCGTTATGTTCTTGCAGACCGTTTCAACGGTCTTGCTCGCTTGTAGACCAGGGTTTGAACCCTGGGTCAGGGCCTGGGACGACACGACGGCGAACCCCCCACGTCTGGCTTTGCAGGCGTGCCGGGGGTTCGAATCCCCCCAAAGCTATTCGTCACAATGGATACATTGCGAGCCACCAAATCAATGTGCGCTCACAGAAAAACAAACGGAGAGGGGGGGATTCGAACCCCCGATACCGGCCTAAACCAGTATAACGGTTTAGCAAACCGCCGCCTTCAGCCGCTCGGCCACCTCTCCCGCGTGTACATCTGTATGTCGGCGGCAAGGATAGTCCGGCTGGAGCCAGACAATCAAACCGGTGGGGCTGTGTTCGTTGATTTGTTTGACCCCGGACGTGCTTTTTGGGTCAAGAGTGTCAAAGTCCCATCAGGATCGCGGACCAGCGCGGGCGACCAGACTCGCTGAATCTGCCAGCCTAGCTGCGTCAGGATGTCGGTTCTGAAGATGTCCCACTTGACGGGATCGCCCGCGAGCGAGAAACGTGAGAAGTCGGCGAGGATTCCAAGCGGGTTCGGACTGCCGCCATCAGGGCTGGGTGTCGCGATGTCGATCCTGAAACCCTCGTTGCCCCAGTAGACCGTCGAAGAGAGCTTGGATTGCTCGGCAAGGTGAAGCGCGAGAGCTTCGGGAAGTGCGGAGGGAGAGGTCGAAGCGTGACGCGTGACCAGTTCTTCAGATTTGGTCTCTACTTCAAGCGCATCAGAGTGTTCGTATGCGAGCGCGAGGTCTTCGGCAAACTTCAGGTACGAAAAGAGCAACCACGCCCCGCCCGGAACAGTTCCCTCCGGAACCGGCGGCAGCGAGCGGTACGCCGATGCGGGGATAGAAGTAACGACGTGGACTTCCATGCGAGCACGCGTGACCAGCACGTTCAACCGGCGGCCGCCACCGGGCTGCGCAAGCGGCCCAAACCGGCGATAGAACTTGCCAGTCGGATCAGGGCCGTACGTCGTGGAGATGATGATGTGATCTCGCTCATCGCCCTGGACGTTCTCGAGGTTCTTGACAAACAGTCCTTCAAACGACTTGCTGCTCCTGCGGCTGCGGGCATCGGCAAGTTTGGCGCCAAAGGCTTTGTTTTCAGAAGCGGCTTCATCGAGCAACTCGGTAATCAAATCGCGCTGCGTGATATTGAAACACCCGATGCCGATGCTCGGCGGCTCAGGCTTCTCAAGCAGCTCTTTGACAAGCGCAACGACCGCCTGCGCTTCGATCTCGTTGGTGCGATCTTCATACACGCCCTCAACAGGAACCAGCTTTAGCGGCGGCAGGATCGCCTTGCGACTCGGATGACCCGGAATGGCCTGCAAACGCGAAGAATAGAAGTACTGATTCGAAAACTCGATGAGATCGCCAGACTTGCTGCGATAATGAACATCAAGATACGACTGCTGCACATTCATCGAAAGCGCAGCAGAGAGCAAGTCTTCGGTATCAGCCTGCACCTGTTCAAACAGTTCCGCATCATTTTCCGCCCCCTCTGATTGAGTTTCAGCAATCGTGGATTCAAAGAAGCGAGTCGGCGGCAATTGCTTGGGATCGCCCGCAATAATAATCCGCTTGCCGCGGGTCAGCACAGGAAGAGCTTCCTCAAGCCGCACCTGGGAGGCTTCATCAAATATCACCGCATCAAACAACGGCGTGCGTGGGAACAACTGTGCCACTGTTTCTGGACTTGCCATCCACACCGGACGAAGATCCATAAGCGGATCGCCATCAGCATTCTGTGCCCCCATCGCAATAACCTGCCGGAGTCGCAAGGCTTTGGTTCCCTTGACAAACAACCGCTGTTTCACCGCCGCACCATCAGAGTTCAGACGCGACCCAGTCGCTGCAAGCAAGCGCTCTCGACACCGCGAAGTCCAGAGATGCATGACAAGATCGCGGCACAGATCCCGCTTGGCAGCATCAAGTTCTCGCACGCGTGCAAAGATGGTATCAATGCGCCGACTGTCAACCGTCTTGAGCTTGGGTGAAGCATCAAGCCTGCGAGCGATTTCTCCCGCAAGAACGCCAAGCTGAAGCCACTTCATGGCGACAGGCGTAGGAGTCCCGGCTTCGAGCAAGTGCTTGGCACACCCAGCAATTCCCGAAGGAAGCGTGGCAAGCGAATCGGAAATACGCAAGCAGTCATCGAGTGTCTCAAATGTCTCGCCGAGTGCATCGAGTGTGCTCCTGGCAATACGTTCTGCGGATGCCGCCGCGATTGACTGGGATATCCACTGCGGACTGAAGAGCTTCGAAGCTTGCAGTGCAGTTTGAAGTGCAACTAGTGCATGCAGGTGCTGCGAAGATTGCTGAATCGTGCCCGCATGGCGGCCAGCCATTTCATGTTGCAGGACATTCCAGCACATCGAAAGTGCCGGAGTCGCTGCCTGATGCAATAACCCAACGACTTTGAAATGGGCCGTGAACGCCGCGAGAGTCTGCGCTGGCTCGGATGAACTGTGCGGCTTGCCAACTGCTCGCGACACCGCATCATCGAGAATGGCGGCGGCTCTGAACGCGCGGAGGTGGTTGAGCGCGGTGGTCGCATTCGCGGTCGAAAGCGAAAGCCCCAGCGACGAAAGCACTTGTGTCGCGGCGGATTTCTTGCCAAATGCCAGGAATCCCCACCAGGCAGCGGAAGTCGGCAGGTATCGCTCGAGCGCAAGTATCTGCTGACCAAGAACCGGTAGCGCGTGACGGGAAGCCTGAAGAGTTGAGAATACCTGTGGATCAACTTGCAGCGATGCGATGTGAGAGCAATGAGGTTCGGCAGCCTTAAGTGCCGCGTGCGCAGCGCCGATCGCTTCCGGTGTCGCCGCAGACCAATGGGTTCGCGTTTGCAGGTCGCAAGTTGCCAGAACAGATTTAAGAGTCGCGTTCAACTGCGAACGCGCTCTTGCCTGATCGCTTAGAGGTAGATCGGACACCGCAGGAATTGAAATCGCAGGAGCTTCGCCATCGGCGGCTGCCGCAGCAGCACAGCACGCACTTATTGCATCTCGATGCCTATTGATCGGAACCGACATGAACGCATCGAGCGTGGAGTGAGTTGCTGTCCGCCACGGATTGGTGGAATAGTCAATCGCGGCGGCACGGTCGAACGACTCTCGCAATTGGACGGTACACCGATCGCATGCCGCCTGCGAAACTAGATGCAGCGGCGCATCATCGAGTGTGATCGATTGAGTCGCCGGTCCCCGGATTGTGAGCCACCGTCCGATCAACTCACTCAGTGAAACATCCTGGCCAGCAGGAACTTGCATGAGGCCCCGGTGATATTCACGCAGCTCA
>SXOY01000105.1 GCA_005776545.1 Planctomycetia bacterium
GCGAGAAAATCGCGGCAGTGTTCAGGAATTGCAAAAGGGACATGCTCTTTTTCGCTTCGGCCATAGCCCATTATCGAGCAGCCAAGCGGAATTACGTGAAGATGAACGGGTTTAACCCAGCAGGTGCAGAACAGTGTCAGACTCGGTCTTGCTGAACAAGCTCATGGCAAACGCGGCGGCTTGTTGCAGGACCTGTTTACGCACCATAGTCGAGACTTCGTGAGCGATGTCGGCATCTTCGATCAGCGAGCGTGCGCCCTCTTGCTCTTCGAGCTGTTTCAGTTCGGATTGGACTTCATGCTCGAGCGATTTGATTCGATTGCCCGAACTGGAAATTGCATTGTTCACCTGATCCGAGGCAAAGCCCAGAACCAATTGTGCTTTTTCAAGGTCGCCATCGACCAGGTTCAGCTTCCCACCATCGCGGAACTCCGAGAGCGTGAATTCGCCCATGCCGCCGAGCTTGACCGATGCCATGCCCTGCAAAATGTCCTGTCCTTCGAAACGCGTGGACATCGCGAGATGGTCGATAGTCTTGATAATCGCAGTCGCTTGCATTGACATGGCTTCGCGCTCTTCCACGCTCAATCCGCCTGTGTTGGCGGCGGATGTCAGCAGACCCTGCAATTCTGTCAGTTGGTCAGCGACCACACTGCTGGCACCCTCATACGCGCCGAGCCGTTTCATTTCACGTTCCTGCCCCTGGATTTGAGCAGTGAGCCGGGACTGCTCCTGTTTGAACGCTGACACGGCGATCGCACCGGAGGGATCATCGCTGGCACGGTTAATTCGCTTGCCGGTTGCCAGCCGCTCCATGGAACGATTCAACGACTGCGACATCTCCGAGAAGAGTCGCGCGCCGATCATGGAGTTGAAGTTGGTACTGATACCAGCCATTGGTATCTATACATCGGGCCGATCACCCGACCAATTCACCTCAGCAACCACCGTCCGAAAACACAGCGACAAAGTCCAGATAATCAAAGAAGTCGATGATGCCATCGGCATTGAAGTCTGATTCCGGGGCCTGTATTGCGAAGGCAGCAACAAAGTCCAGATAATCAGATAGGTCAACCACGCCATCAGTGTTCACATCTGCCCGATGACCAATGTGCAATTCGGGCATTGGCATCAGCACGACCGGTCGCGCAGACTCATTGGTAATCACCCTGAATTTCACGTTTCGCGGCGATGGAACCGGACTTGCCGCCACCGACACACTCAGCGTGTACCGACCATTTCCAATCGCGTTCACCGCGCCGATGGTCACACCCGGCGTTGCACAGGCTAATTCCACGCGTACCGGGCTTGTTGCGAAAGTGCCGTTTGCTTTTTTAAGATCAATCGTGAGAGTTGCGGTTTCGCCGCCGAGACTCGACACACACCGCGGCGAGAAACTCACGATTGAGTTCACTGCATCTGGCGCAGCTTCAGTCTGATTACGCCAGGTGTTGAACTGCGACTGCAATTGAAAGACCGCATCAACAGCGTTTGTTGATTGATTTGCGACATTTAGATTCAGAAAGTAGTCGCCGGCAGCTGTTCCAACTCGGTCAGTGAATCGCCCAACCAGTCCCGAAGGTGGAGTCGGCTGACCCATTCGACCGAGGTTATGCGCCACGAATACACTTGCACTATCCGAAAGCATTGCTGCATCCAGATCACCATCTAGATCGAAATCCGCCAGAACCGCACTGTTAAAATTGGCCGAGACTGTGCCATCGGTATATACATACGCTCGCACGCTGCCGAATCCTGATCCGGTATTAGTTGCCGTCTGGATTCGACTTGGTCCGGCCATAAAAATATCCGGCCTGCTGTCGCCATCAATCAAACCAGCTCGTACTGCTCGCGGCGTCACAAATCCTACCACATCCTGCATGAGAGTGAAACCAGTCATTGTTGTTCGAATCACTCTTGTAATCGTTCCGGAACTTGCAGCCAGCACAACATCATCAAGTCCATCGGAATCAAAATCTGCTATGTCAAGCCCGGAAGTTGTTCCTACGCCCGCGTATGTTGGACCAGATGAGAAATTAAGGTTTCCCAGGTTTATGAGCGATGCAACTCCCTCGCCAAATCGCGTACTCACAATATCAACCAAGCCATCCCCGTTGAGGTTGAGCAATCGAACACCAAAGCCTGTCAGCGTTGGCACGGCAACATCAATGGGGGCAGCGAACAATGGCGCACCGCCAGCATCGACCACCAAGTTCTCGAGAACCGCAATTCTGCTGGGTGTTCTATAAGAGATGACCACTTCCGGCATTCCGTCGCTGTTCAAGTCGCCAATCTCAAGTCCAACCGGGTTCTGAGAACTAGCTATATCAAACGAAACTGGCGGTCCGAGCTGATCACCCCCCACACCTGGAAGAACAGTCAACGTTCCTCTCAGCTGGCCAAGTGCTACTAAGTCCGAAATACCATCTCCGTTCACATCTGCCGCCGCCACACGTGCCGCGCCGTCAACAACACCAAAGCTATTTGTTTGTGGTTCGAAAGCTGGCAGGGTCAAAGAGCACAACGACCGACTTGGTAACGGAAACAAGGTGGTCATCGTGTCCGGAATTTGTGTTCCCGTGACCAAACCCGGCGCCAAGCCGTTGCGCGGGATTATTGCGAGCGACCGTGCTCCAGCTGTATCATAGATCCCCGTGCTTGTGTCCAGATCGCCTAGTCGCGAAATCATGAGATAGGCGATATGTGATGACTTCGCGAAAGTCGGAGGCGGTGCGCCACACGTTGTCGGCGCTCCTTCGTTACACGAACACCGACCATCACCACCCATCAACCGCGCAGCCTCCATCGCCGCCATCAACTTCGCAGGCATATCGCCCGACGTGTTGAGCAACGCCTCCACTGCCATCGTCACAACCGGTTCGCCGGTCAACACGTTCCCTTGAACTGCGTAGACCCATTCGCCGACTTGCCCAGTTTGGCCGCCGGCCCACGCACCCGCGCCAGTTCCTGAAAATG
Source organism: Planctomycetia bacterium (assembly GCA_005776545.1). The sequence goes on from SXOY01000105.1 coordinate 2,977, forward strand.
TCGCCGCTCGACCAGTGGTATCTACGATTCCATATTGGCGCGTCTGATGTCCGGGATCAAATCCACTTCCAAGTTCAGCGAGCATTGACTGCGGCGAGGCGCCCTGTATTAATCGATCACGAATGAGCACGCGATTGAGGCCAGTGGAATCCACAAAAGACTGTGCTGTCGCCGCACCAATGCCGCTCAGCAATACCGGTGTGTTGTTTCGAAGATCGAAATTGGTGAGGCATGTAGCGGACGCGACGCCGACCTCTTTGGTTCGCGTGTTGACGATGATGATCGACCAGGTTGCGCAGGTGGAGCCAGCGCAGAGTGCGAGTGTGGCGGCACCGGCAATGAGTTTTTGTGATGTTTTCGGCATGGTGGACTCCGGAGTGTGCCAGACTAACACAATCGGCGGAAACCACCAATGGCAAAATGGTCAGGGGCTGCTCAC
>SXOY01000106.1 GCA_005776545.1 Planctomycetia bacterium
GACACATGTCCCGCCATGGTGGAACCATCGTCGCTCACTCCATTTACGTACGGAAAGCTGCCCCCAGGCAGATTGTTTAGTTCCTGCGGCACGCCATCGACCCAGCGAACGGCGGTGTGAACGCTTCCGTTTGAGCATTTTCCGACAATGATGCGGCCATCCGCATTTACTTCCTCTGCGTAACAGGTGATGCGCCCCGCCAGAGGCGTTAGTCCTTGAAACACGTATTGAGCGTTTGCGGTGGAAGTTAATGCTGTGACGGTCCCGGCGACAGCACTCAGTTTCAGGAGTTTCAACGACAGGTTCATGGTGGTCTTCACGTCAACGTTCTCCCAGATTTGTTGGTCCGATCGCGCAGAACGGGGATATCAGACCACATCAAGTATGCCGCGGAAATTGAGTTGTGCCAGCAAAGGGCGGTGGGAGGATTTGTAATTGTTCGAAATTGCGGGGATGAGCGGCGGGGGCTGGTATTTTTTGCGTATGAATTTGGATCGGTTCAATACTGACATACAAAACGAGTGAGGGCTGGGAGGCCGGAATGGGAGTTTTCAGGTCGATGAACTGGGAGAAGGACCGGACACCGGCAAGAATGCCGGTGGCACGCCGCAAAACCGGACCGAATTTGCCAATTCGTTTGTCTGGTGGAGGCACTTGGAAAGCCACCAACGTCGAGCGGAATTGCCTATACTTCCCCTCACATCGGCCAACCCTTGTGACATCTCTTTTGTAGAGATGCGGGGTTGTGTGTTAATCACTCTCACGCCCACAGTCTGGGCAGGCCCTTTGTACTGAAGAGCATGATGCTCAAAGTGCATGGGGTATCGGTGTCGGTATCGCCTGTTGCGACAGGGAGGCAATGCCTTCTTTCGCGGCCGATGAACGGGCGATTCGGACATGCAGGGGTTGCGCAGCGCACAATACATAACGCTGCTTCCCCGGAAGGTATTTACATGATTGATGAAGCGTTGATGGCATCACTGGGTCTTAAAGACAACGACATTGACACCATGCTTGAGGCCGCCATGGGCGGACGCACGGGCGATGCGGGTCTTGAGCACCTGCTTTCGCGGCAGGTTGATTCGCAGACCCCCGGCAAGATCATCAAGGGCAAGATTGTCGGCATGGCCGGCAACGAAGTCGTTGTTGAAGTCGGCCTCAAGAGCGAAGGTCTGATCCCCAAGGAAGAATTTGATGGTGGACCAGAGCCCAAGCCCGGCGATGAAATTGATGTTCTGTTTGAAGGCTACGAAGGCGAAGGCGGGCTGATTCAGCTCTCCAAGCGCAAGGCCGACCGCATGCTGAACTGGCAGCGGATTCTCGATACTACTAAAGAAGGCGATGTTGTTGAAGGATTGGTCACACGCAAGATCAAGGGCGGATTGCTCGTTGATATCGGCGTCCCCGTGTTCCTTCCTGCTTCGCAAGTTGATATCCGTCGTCCTGGCGATGTTGGTGAATTCATGGGCCGCAAGGTTCGAGCCAGCATTTTGAAGATCGATCTTGAGCGTCGAAACATCGTAATTTCCCGCCGCAAGTTGATTGAAGATGAGCGCGAGAATGCCAAGAAGCGCATCATGGACACGATCAAGGAAGGCGAGACGATCATCGGCGAAGTCAAGAACATTGCTGATTTCGGCGCGTTCATTGATCTCGGCGGAATTGACGGACTGCTGCACATTACTGATATGTCCTGGGGCCGGATCAATCACCCCAGCGAACTTCTCAAGCTGGGTCAGAAGATCGAAGTCAAAGTTCTCAATATCGATCGCGAGAAAGAGAAGATTGCACTTGGTCTCAAGCAGAAGGAAACCAGCCCGTGGGAAGAGATCGAGCGCAAGTACCCCGTCAACTCGCGCGTCAAGGGCGCTGTTGTCAACATCATGACGTACGGCGCGTTCGTGCGGCTTGAAGATGGCATCGAAGGCCTCGTGCACATCTCTGAAATGAGCTGGACACGTCGCGTCAATCATCCGAATGAAGTCGTCAAGCAAGGCGATGAAGTTGAAGTCGTTGTTCTTGAGATCAACAAGGACAAGCAGGAAATCAGCCTCGGCATGAAGCAGATCGAGGTCAACCCCTGGGAACTCGTTTCCGAGAAGTATCCTCCCGGAACCATCATCGAAGGTCAGGTCCGCAACCTCGCCAACTACGGCGCGTTTGTCGAGATCGAACCCGGCATCGATGGCCTGCTGCACATCAGCGACATCAGCTGGACCAAGAAGATCACGCACCCACAGGAAGTGTACAAGAAGGGCGACGAAGTTCGCTGCGTGGTGCTCGAAGTCGATCAGACCAAGCAGCGCATCAGCCTGGGTATCAAGCAGCTCACCGAGGATCCGTGGCTCAATGCGATCCCGGACAGCTACAAGCCCGGCATGGTTGTTCGCGGCAAGGTCACCAAGATCACCAACTTCGGTGTGTTTGTTGAACTTGAAGCCGATCTCGAAGGTCTGCTCCACATCTCTGAACTCGCCGACCACAAGGTCGAGACTCCTCAGGACGTGGTCAAGGCTGATGAGGAAATCGATGTCAAGATCCTCCGCGTTGACAAGGCTGATCGCAAGATCGGTCTCTCGCTCAAGCGTGCACAATGGGGCGATACCACCGGCGCACCGGCCGATGAAGCAGCCTCTAGCGGCCGCAAGGGCGGCGGCTCACCAACCCGCGGCGGTATGGATGACCACGGCGCGATGGGCACTGACAAGATCCGCTTCGGCAGCGAAGATTGATTTTGAGCTGATTGGTCAAATGGAATGATTCACGCGGGCCTGAGAGCGATCTCAGGCCCGCTTTCTTTTTCCGACACTGAGCGTGGTGCTCGACATACGCTTGCCCACCATGCAGAATCGATTCGCTTCACTCACCATCAGCACGGTTGCGATTTTCAGCCTTTTCAGCGGCGGGTGCTGGTCGTATCGACCGACGACTCAGCCGATTGCGGTTGCTCGCGTTGCAGGGCCAGATGTGACAACGTGGCCGACACGCGATGTGAAACCGTTGAAAGCGATATTGGAGAAGACGCCGAAGGCGATCTACCACTTCGGATTACTTGTGGGGGTTGATCGCACAACGCTTACGGAAGCTGAAAAGAAGCTCGTAGAAAGCAAGACCGAAGTGCAATATAAGGGGATACATGGCCGCAGTCTTTTGCGAATATTCGACTGGAAAATAGAACCAAGAGTCTCTGATGGATCGTCACCAAGCGAATGGTTTAAGGATCGGCTCGGGCCTGGATTCCCCGCGAATGCAAGGACGATTTCTTCACGAACACTGAGCGCAGCCGAAGATGAGAAAGCAAAAGAGCTACGGCTTTACGTCGAAGCACCGAAAGCTCCGGAGTTTCCTGGAATGAAGCCACGCGTACATGAGACTTCGTTGATATTCGCGGAGATCGTGCCACGGGTACTCCAAGTTCCACGCGATGAGAGCATTCATATCGATTCTGGCAAGCCAATTCGGATTCCGCCGATCAAGCAGTCTGGCGAATACAAGGGATTGGTGCTGCATTTCCAGGCGATTTCGTATAACGAGTTTGAGCCGCGTGTGCTGGAAGAATTTGAACGTCGTGGGTGGGCTGTGATTGATATTTCGACCGAGTCGAGCACGCAGCCGCCGTTGTCGGAAGAGCAGATTGAGGGGTACAAGAAGTCTCTGGCGAGTGATTATGAAATTCTCGCGCAGATATATGCGGACAAGGCGAAAGAGTTTACATCGGAGAAAGCACCGGCACCAGGCTCAGAAGAGATGTCTGAATGGGCCACGCGTTTTTATGATTTCGACGGTAAGCATCCGCTGTATCCAGAGTACGCGAAGCAGCGGTCGGCAACGGGGAAATTGCGGGCTGGGAGTTTTCAGGCGTGCGAGGGGGCGGACCTGGATCAGGTTGCGCAGCAGATCGCGCAGCGTGTGGATCAGGCTCTGGCGGGGAATGCATATGCAGCGCAGACGTGTCTGGATTACGCATTGACACAGCGGCCGGATTTGCAGAACATACCCGTGGTGATGGTGGGGTTCAGTGCTGGAGCGCTGACGACCCCCACTGCTGCGGCGTTGCTGCGAGATCAGCTTGATGCGGTGGTAGTTATTGGTGGCGCGGCGAATTTGTTTATGGTAACGCAGAAGAGCGTGTTTACAGATGGGGGAATACGCGTGCGTTGTGGTACAGAAAAGGTGCCGCCAGCAACGACCGATGCGCTCAGCGAGTTGTATCTCAAGCACACCAAGCTCGATCCATATTACACAGCACCGATGATTGCCCACTTACCGGTTTTGCAGGTTCACGCAACGAGCGATGATTGGGTTCCTGCGGCGTATGGGGAAGTTCTGTATGAAAGGCTGGGCAGACCGGATCAACTGACGATTGGTGCGGGGCACGAGTTGCTTTTCTATTTCTTGCCGGGAAAGGCAGAGTTTATTGCGGACTGGGTGGAGAGAGCGACGAGCCATCATGCGAGCGAGGCACCACCTGTAGTGCCGGCTGAATCTGGGAACTAACCGATGCAAACTCGATTACACATCGCGCAAGTGGCGGCGGAAAAGCTGGCAGCGACTTCACCATTTTCGGCGATGGTGGGTTTTGATGGGTTCATTGATGAGATTATTTCGGTGGTGGATCAACGATCGGATATGAGTGCCGCGGGTTATTCGCGATTGAACACGATTGGGCAGTTTGCTGCGCGGGCGGCGGCGGCGGCGGGGAAGAGCACCAATATGGAATTGGTGGTGAACGAAGAACGCTGGGGCGGGAATGGGCCGCTGATGGCGGGAGCGCTTGGTTCGCTGGGGGCGAAAGTTACTTACATTGGTGCGGTTGGGAAAGTGGAGAAACCGACGGAACTTCATCCGTTGTATGCGGAAATGGCAGCGCGATGCGAGAAGGTGATTCCGGTTGCGCCACCGGCGTTGACCCATGCGTTTGAATTTGAAGATGGCAAGATCATGTTCGGCAAGACTGCGAATGTGCAACGGGTGACGTGGGAGCAGATTGTTGCGACGGTTGGATTAGAACAGATGAGGGCGATTGTCTCAGGGTCGCGATTGATCGGGATTGTGAATTGGACCATGCTTGGCGGCGTGGAGGGAATATGGGAAGGACTTTGCCGCGATGTGCTATCGCAGGATCCGTCGCTGTCGCACACGTTGCGAATATTTGTTGATTTGAGTGATCCGGCGAAACGGACGGATGCTGATATTTTGAGGTGTTTTGAAACGCTGGGCCGGCTCAGTATTTTCGTACCGGTCACGCTTGGGCTGAATTTGGCGGAGGCTGAGCGGGTTGCGGCGGTGCTGGGGATTCGATGCTTTGGCGATTGTGCCGCGAAGATCAGCATTGCAGTTCGACAGGCGGCGGCAATGATTCGGGAGGCCGCGAAACTGGATTGTGTGGTGATTCACCCGCGTCAAGGCGCGGGGGCGGCGACGGCGAATGCTACGGGGTGGTTTGATGGACCGTTTACATCGCAACCGAAACTTTCGACCGGGGCGGGCGATCATTTCAATGGTGGATTTGCGTTTGCGCAGGCGCTGGGGCTTTCACTGGATGAATGTCTTGCGGTTGGATGTGCGGTCAGCGGGGTGTATGTGCGCGATGCCAAGTCGCCGACGCTTGCGCGATTAACTGAGTTTCTGAGAGTACTGCCGGATCCTCAACATTGACGGCGATTTTGCGGCTTACTTTGGTGCAGGGTTGGCGGCCTCGTTATTCGCGGGCACAGGAACCAGAGCCGCGAGTTCGGCTGCGATTTGCTTGTACCAGGCGTGATCGCTGCCCAGGGCTTCCTTGTAAACGGCCAGCGCTTCTTTGTAGAGCACTGAGGCTGACTCGGTCTGCAATTGTGCGCGATGGACACGGGCCAGAGCGATCTGTGCGGTAGCGGTGTCAACGTGTTTGGGACCAAGCGCTGCGGTGACGATTTTGAGTGCTTCAGTAGCTTCAACTGCTGCTTCGCTAAGTTTTCCCAAAGAGATGTAACATTGCGCGATCATTCGACGAGGATTGGCAATTTCACGATGTAACGGTCCATAGTTAGCGGTATGAATCGCCGCACATTTCTGGAAAAGGTCAATTGCTGAGAGCTTGTCATCGGAGCGATAGCTGCAGATTCCCAAGTTGAAGTAGGAAGTAGCCATTAGCGGATCAGAGTCTTTCAAGTGCCTTGCACGAATGTTCAGAACATTCTGAAAGTGCTTCTGCGCTTCTGCACCACGATCTGTGTCTAAGCACAATAACCCCAGGTTATTTTCGGCATTTGCAGAAACGAGCGAATCGGTGCCATCATGTTTTTTGTGATACTGCCACACGCGCAGAAACATCGGTTCGGCAGCGGCGTAATCCCCCAAGTCGTAAAGTGACTCGCTAACGGCGGTTAGGCTTGCAATTGTCGCTGGAGCATTGGCACCAAGTACTCTGGTTTGTTCTTCGAGCAATTGCTTGCGAATATTGAGTGATTTACGGTAATCTCCCGCGATGTCGTAGGAACGAGCGATAGCGTGCAGCAACTGAATTCGGACTTGCGGCTCGCCCTTGAGGCCCGCTACTTTGATTACTGCATCATCAAGCGCATCGACCACTTTGGCCTGCATTCCGTGCTTTGCGACGGTGGGAGATGCGAGTACCTCTGAGAAAATGGCGGCTGTCTCTGTCGCGACATCGCGTTGATGGCGAATTTGCGATACGGCGAACACACCTCCCGCGGTCATTACCAGCAGGCCGATGACTAAAGCTCCGGCGAGAACTCCGGCGACAGGGTTTCGACGAATCAGTAATCTCACGCGGTGGAACACGGGAGTAGTGCCCGTTCGAATAGGTTTGGCGGCAAGATACAAACGCAGATCGGCGACGAGTTCAGTGACGGATTGATATCGGGCCTTTGGTTCTATGGCGAGCATGCACATAATCACCGTATCAAGATCGCGGTCGTGTATGGCTCGATGAGCGGAAGGCTTTAGAATTGTGGCACGTTCGATTATTTGTGCGGTACTCAGGGCCTGATTGTGTGAAATCAGATAGGGGAGATGGCCGGTTACTAATTTGTAAAGCAGCACACCCAGCGAGTAAATATCGGTTCTTGCGTCAATTCGAAGCGGGTCACCAGAGGCTTGCTCGGGAGACATGAATTGGGGCGTTCCAAGCATTTCGCCGAGAAGCGTAACTGGCATTGCCTCGTTTCCAGGTTCAAAGACCCTGGCCATTCCGAAGTCAATTACTTTCGGATTGCCTTCCTTATCTACTAACACATTACCTGGCTTGATATCGCGATGGATTACGCCGCGCTGGTGGCCATGAGCAATCGCGTCGCAGACGTGGCAGAACAGGTCGAGTCGGCCGTGCAGCGATAGACCCCTCTGTTCGCAGAATGAAATAATATCAAGTGCTTCGGGAATGAGTTCCACTGCAAGAAATGGTCGCTGGATACCGCCGATCTCTGCAAGACCGGCTTCGAAGACCTGTGCGATCGCTGCGTGCTGCAATCGAGCGAGTGCCTGCGCTTCGTATCGGAATCGTTCTACCGCCGCCGCTTCGATGAAGCCGCCTTGAAGCACTTTGATTGCTACCAGGCGGTCAGGTTGTGACTGGGTGGCTTCGTAGACGAGGCTTGTGCCGCCGCGATTCAGGAGTTTTTGGATCGTAAAGTGAGAGACGCGATCACCGGGCTGAAGCAGTTGATGAGCGTTGATAACGGAGGCTGCACCGGGAGCGCACGAGAGAAATTCGTCTGGGTGATCATGTTCGAGCAACTCAAGAACTTGGTGGGCGATTTCGGGTGACTTTGAATTTTTTTCGACGAATGCCCGTCTCAGCTGCGGATCGATCTCGCGGGCGCGTTCGAACAGTGAGGTTACTTCATTCCAGTCAAGGGTCATTGCTGAGCTCCACCGGCGGACCGCAAGAGCTGGACACGGAGAAAAGCTTTGGCGACATTCCAGTCATTAATTGTCGTTCTGCGCGATTGCTGCAGGATGTCCGCCGCCTCGTCGATGGAGACGCCCCCGAAAAAGCGTAACTCAACCAAGCGGGCCTGGCGTGGACTGCGAGCTTCGAGGGAGGTCAGCGACTCATGCACAGCGACGATATCTTCACAGGAAAGTTCAGAGTCAGTTGCACAGAGCCGGTCGATTACCCCGGAATCCTGGCGAAAAGCCCCAGCACCTCTTTTGATGGCATTACGACGGCGGGCGTGATCTACCAGAACCTGTCGCAAGACTGTTGACATGGCAGCGAGGACCGCAGTGCGGGGTTGATTGGCTGAGAAGGCAGAACCTGCAAGGCGGACGTAGGCCTCGTTTGCGAGTGCTGTAGGTTGCAGGGTGTGACCGCTTCGTTCGTGGGCGAGATATCCAGCGGCAAGTTGCCGCAAAACCTCGTATAATTCGTCAGAGATCTCCGAGCGGTCATTCATGAGAACTAGACCCTAACGCACAAACAGGAAAGAAAAGTTGCACTCAGGAAGGTCGGTGTGCGCATAGATCATAGTCGGACGCAGTCTGACAAGAACTGATGTTCGGGGGCACAGAAAGGGAGAATCGAATGCAGGTTCACAAATTTGTTCGTTCTATGGCGTCATGTGCAGGAGTGGCGGCGGTTGCGCTTGCGTCATTCAGCAACGCTGAACCTCCGGATGATTCAGTGTCCAACTCGGGCTTTTCGCGAGTACGCATACCGCACTCGGACGTGTGCACACGGCATTACGTTGACCCAGTACGTGGAATGGACACTAATTCCGGACTGTTTGGCAGCCCATTGCGCACTCTTCGAATGGCTATGACTCGGGCCGGTATGACACCTGGTGCGGACACAATCATCTTGCTTCCGGGAGAATATTCGCCGCAGGGCAGCGGTGATTTTTGGCCACTTCGCGTCCTTGAGAGAGTGAGCATTCAAGGCACCAATGTTCTCAATACTGTCTTGCGAGACACTACCAACTCACTGGTGTTTCTTGAGTTCGTTCCAACCTCAGCAACCTCATACGACGAAACAGTGATTGACGGCGTGACCTTTGCGGGGGGTGCGGTGCATCTTGATATCAAAGACGGTCTGGCAAATCGCAAAGTGGTTCGCAGCAATCCGACCGTTGCCAATTGTTTCCTGCTTGATGCCGCGTACACATCAATAAGCATGACCAATCCGCAAGGGCTGCTTGGATTCCTGCCAACAACTGGGCATGATTTGAACATGGATCTCCTGGTTGAGCACCGCCCCAAGATCATCAATTGTACATTCCGATTGAACGGTATCGGGATATTCAATGGTTCAAAGGCATTCAGCCCAGTGCAATCGACTCGGGCGGCGAGCGAACCAGGAATTGTGAATTCGCTGTTCGCAGGGAACGGCTTTGATCTTGAGGGAATCGATTCGTTGCAGGTGATAACATCTGCGTTTGATAGCGTCAATGTTCGCGGCTCTTCCACGCCTCTTCGGGGCATAGTGCCGATTCCAGTATTTGTCCCAGCGGGCCGACCACTGTTCTTCGATATGGGGATTCCGGCAACAACAGCATTGGATCAACGATTGGTTCCATATATGATGGGTGCCGCGAATCCAGCGATTGATACGGGGTCGCTGGGACTTCTTTGGCCCAATGGAACAGTTGGCCAGACCTTGTTCCCATGCTCGATCAATATTCGCGATACTGATGGCGAGGGATATGGAAATCCGCGAATTGAGCGGATGGCGATTGATATTGGCGCTGATGAATCGGGACAGTTGCAAATTGCGGGCTACATCCGTGGCACTACCGATTTCACTGGTCCAAACGGGACGAACAATGTTGCATCTTTCTGGGGGAACCCGTTTCCTCCGTTTGCGACCGCGCCATTCACTGGTACGACTTTCTTTGCGTTGCTTGACACTGCGGCAGTGGTGACACCGTGGACAACCTGGTTTCCGGTTCAAGTTGACGGTGCTCGGGCAATCACCACTACGGCGCCAACCGTGCTTCCACCATTTGGTACTCAACTCGTCAGTGCGCCGGCTGGATCGTCTATCGACTTTGCGTTCACGACACCAACCGTACCAGTACCTGTTCCAATGCCACAGGCAGGGGCTACCCCCTGGTTGTTTAGCGCCCAGTTGCTGCCGTGGCAGGTGGGAGGCAGTGTCGGAGTTCTCTCGAATCAGCAGACGTTCTTTGTGAATCCGTAAGTCACGACATCGAACTAGATTTCCGGCACCGCCAAAGGTCACTTTGGCGGTGTTTTTTTTCTGGGAAAGTCCTTCCCTGACCAGTTATTGCCTCAGCCGTAGGTCTAGGGGTAATCCTGACGTGTCGGACGCAGCATGATTTCATTGAGGTGGATGTGTCCTGGTTGGCTCACTACGAAGGCGATTGTTCGTGCGATATCTTGAGGCGACAGGACCGGGCCGATTTTTTCGAATACACCATCGACCCATTTGGGGTCGTAGCCGGCGACATCCTGGAATTCGCTTTTCACGAAGCCGGGTTCGATGAGAGTGACGCGGATGCCTTTGGGACCGAGTTCGCGTCGTGCGCCTTCGGCGAGGGAGTGGACTGCGAATTTGGTGCTGCCGTACATGCTTGAAAAGGGGGACAAATTGCGGCCGACGTTGGAGCCGATCACGACGATGTCGCGAGGCTTTTCCATGAGAGCGGGGCCAGACTTGCCTTCGCTGGCGAGGGATAAGTACTTCGCGGCAGCGCGGAGCATTTTTGCTGCGCCGATGTAGTTGGTACGGATGACTTCTTCCCATTGGGACATGTCGGAGTCAGTGGCTGACCCCTTCAATCCGCGGCCTGCGTTGATCACCACGCAGTCGGCTTCGCGACCAAATTCAGTGCGAGCGGTTTCAAACATGCATTCGATGGTGGTATCTGCTACGCAGTCCCCTGCTACTGCTGATGCATCTTCCGGGCCGAATTCCTGGCAGAGCACCGAGAGCCGTTCTTGACGCCGGGCGTTGAGGACTACCTGGGCATCGAGTTTGACGAATTCGCGGGCGACGGCCTCCCCGATTCCGGCGGAAGCGCCGGTGATGATGGCGATTCGATTGGCGAGGGGTCCTGGTTGTGTTGGCATGGGCGAAGGATAGGAAGAAGGGGTCGAGGGGCAAAGTGTTTTGGAAAGACCGAGGAAATTCCGAAACTTAGATGTCTGCGGGGCGTCTGGACTATGCTCTCGCGGAATATCTTGATCGCACTCGTTTTCGCATAATTTGGATGTACCAAGCACTTCTGACACGCCGCTATCTCACCAGTAAAGTGATGCCTCTCCTGGCATCGCTGGCGGTGATGTTGTGTACCACGATGGTGCTGGTGACGTGGTCGGTGATGGGTGGGTTTCTGAAAGTTCTGCTGGAATCTGGCCGCAAACTTGTGGGCGATGTTCGCATTGAATGGTCGAATACCGGGTTTGCGCATTACGACGAGTTGATCAAACTGCTTGAATCTGATACCGGGTATGTCTTTGCTGCGGCACCGGTCATTGAGAGTTTTGGCGTGCTCGGGTTGCCCGATGGTCGCACGGTGAACGTTGCCCTCAAGGGGATTGACCCCGTCTCCTTTAATAAGGTGACCAACTACTACGATTCGCTGTGGTGGAAGCCGATTACGGTGCCGCTGCCTAAGGACACTGATCGCGAGGATCCGCGTTTGCCGCCGCTCAAAGTTGAAAAGGGCAGCAGTGAACTTCAGGCGCATGATGAACTTTGGAGCCGGATGTTTGATGCTGGCAAACAGCTTCGCCGGTTCAGCGATGAGGCCGGAACGCATAAACCCGCGATTGTCATGGGCACTGAAGTCTCGGGATACAACATCCGGGAGAAATCCGGGGTCTACAACTTTGGGGCCACGCGGTCACGCCAGTCTGATGGTTCGATGGTTCTTAATCGTGTGATTCTGCCGCAGAACGGCAATGTGACGCTTCACGTTTTGCCGCTGGATTCCAAGGGCCGCGGCGTGGAGATGCAGTCACGTATTTTCCCTGTTGCCAACGAGTTCAAGACTGATGTCTACATCTTTGACAAGAACATGGTTCTTGTGCCTATTGATGAACTTCAGAAGATGCTGAAGATGGACAAGGCGCAGCGGCTGGAAAACAAGGCCAGCGCGATCAAGATCGTGAAGGATCCAAAGACAGGCGAAGAGCGCATCGAACGGCCAACGGAATCATCGCTGATTGAGGAACCCGCGCGAGTTACTGGTGTACTTGTGCGCGCGACGGATGGGAAAACGGCGAACGATCTGGCGGAACGTTGTCGCATCGCGTATGCGAAGTTTGCGGGAAACCATGTCGGGAAAGTCCCGGATATTGATCGCATCAGTATTCAGACCTGGGAGCAGCAGAACGCGCAGTTTATTGGTGCGGTGCAGCACGAAATCGGTCTGGTGCTTTTCCTGTTCAGCATTATTTCACTTGTGGCCGTTGTGCTTGTGCTTTCGATCTTCTGGTCGATGGTGAGTGAAAAGACAAAGGACATCGGCATCCTGCGCGCGATGGGTGCAAGCCGCACAGGCATCGCGTGGCTGTGGCTCCGCTATGGCCTCGCCATTGGCCTGGTTGGCTCAACGCTTGGCTTTGGACTTTCGTTCCTGATCATTGCCAACATCAACACCATTCATGAGTGGATGGGACAAAGTCTTGGTGTGCAGATCTGGGACCCAAGTGTTTATTACTTCAGCCAGATTCCTAGCGACCTGCGCTGGGACAAAGTCACAATCGTCCTCTCCGGCGGCATTATTTTCTCAGTCATGGGGGCACTGATCCCCGCTATCCGTGCGGCACGGATGGATCCGGTCCAATCGCTTCGATTCGAGTAACCCATTCACGATGCCCATCCTCGCCGCACATAACGTCTCGAAGACATATACCCTGGGAAAGGTCAAAGTCCCTGTGCTCAAGGGTGTGTCGTTTTCGATTGAAGAAGGAGAACGTGTTGCGATCCTCGGGCGTTCTGGCTCGGGAAAATCAACACTTCTGCACTTGCTTGGCGGGCTGGATCGTCCTGATACCCAAGTGAACAGCCATGCATCCGGCCCTGCATCCATTACCTTTAAGGGCCGCGAACTAGCGACATTTTCGGATAACGAATTAGATGCGTATCGCAATATTTCGGTTGGTCTGGTGTTTCAGTTCTATCACCTTTTCCCCGAATTGCCGGTGATTGAGAATGTTCTCATCTCCCCCATGATCGGCCTTGGACGCATTGGCTACAGCCGCAAGAAAGATGAACTCACAGAACGGGCCAAAACGCTGCTTGCCCGCGTTGGACTTGGCGATCGTCTCAACCACCGCCCATCAGAGCTTTCTGGCGGCGAACGCCAACGTGTCGCCATTGCTCGCGCGCTCATCAATCAACCACCCGTGGTCCTTGCTGATGAACCAACTGGGAATCTGGATCAGGAAACTGGCGCACACATCCTCGATCTGCTGGATGAGATTCAGCGTGAAAGCCGCCAAACCATGGTGATTGTGACGCACGATGCGGCGACCGCAGCCCGCGCTGATCGCGTTGTTCGACTGGTTGATGGGAAGGTGTTTGATGAAAATATCACCGTTTCAACGTCCAATTAACCTCCGATAAACAATTTCTGGCGGCACTTGCCTCGCACATGGCAGTCATGCAACAATCTATGCCAGAGAGGCCTGAGGTCGCAGCGGAGCTGTGCCGATGACTTTCCGAGGAGGCTGGCGGCATCAACACCGCTGGCGATGTGAAGTGATGGGACGAAAGTCGACCCAGCATTCGCTTGGTATTCCGATCGAGAGGGACTTAACTTTCCCGGTCATAGATGAGTCGTCGATTGAGCACTCCCTGGGCAGCGGTGCGATGGGTGCCTTAATCACGCCCGAAAGCCTGACTTCCAAAGTACTCGTACTCAATCGTTTGTACACGGCGATACGTGTCATTTCCGCCAAGCGTGCGTTCTGTATGCTCTGCCGCGATCTTGCGGAAGTAATTGAAGTCGATCAGACCGAAGCCGGTCCCCAGTATCACAGTTACAACTTTGAATCCTGGACCGATGTCGCGTCTTACCAGGCCGAGTTCGAACGCGAGAAGCACGACTGGGTGAAAACCGTCCGCTTCGAAATCGCTGTCCCCAGAATCATCCGCCTGCTGGGCTACGACCGCCTCCCCGAACAAGGCGTCAAACTCAACCGCCGCAACCTCTTCGCCCGCGATCGCAATACCTGCCAGTACTGCGGCCGCCACTTCCCCACCGCCGACCTGTCAATCGATCACGTGCAACCGCGCACGCTCAAGGGCAAAGAAACATGGGAGAACCTCGTCTGCGCGTGCATCAAGTGCAACGCCAGAAAGGGAGGTAGAAATCCCGAGCAAGCAAATATGAAGCTGATCCGCAAGCCCGAAAAGCCCAAGCGGAATCCGCTGATCGCCCTGCGCCTGGGCAATGAGAAGTACGCATCTTGGAAGCAATTCCTCGATCATGCGTATTGGAGCGTTGAGCTGCGCTGAATCACATGCGACCGAGACGACGGGGAACTTCACCTGGTACGCAGTGTCGCAGAGACAAGAATGAGAAAGACAAAGGCAGGGATAGGCTTTGGAGCGGATTCTCTTAGACCGTAGCGCTAAGCCCTTCCAACCATCGATTCAACCTTCGCCGCCAATTCAAAATCTTTCTTCGTGATGCCGCCCGCATCGTGCGTATTCACCGACAGCGTCACTTTGTTATATCGAATCAAAATATCCGGGTGATGCTGCGAGGCCTCTGCAACTTGCGCCACTTTGTTCACAAACTGCATCGCCTGAATGAAGTTATCAAACGCAATGGTGCGTTGGATCACATCGCCAACATGTGCCCACTCGGGCACCGCTTTGATCGCTTTTTCGATCTGGCTATCGCTGAACTTTGCCGCCGTACTTGGGAGTTTCGCCATATGACTCAACCCGCCCCTTTTTCTGCTTTTAGAGCAACAGCCGAAATCATGTCCGTGCCGCCCACTTGCGTGGGATATGAGTTTACACTCAAAGTAGCAGCACGGACAGATTCGACAGGCAAGGCATGAACCGGACAAACACCATACAATCAATCACTCGGCTTGCTCCATCCCCCACCGGTGCACTTCATTTGGGTAATGCGCGGACGTTCTTGGTCAACTGGGCTGTAGCACGCAAGGCGAACTGGCAGATACTGCTACGAATCGAGGACCTTGACGGCCCACGAATCAAGGCTGATGCAGCAGAATCGTGTATGAGGACGCTGACTTGGCTTGGGATTGACTGGGATAGTGGCCCGATCGTCCAATCCCATGACTTGTCTCCTTACATAGAGGCAATGCAGAGGCTTGCCGCCGCGGGCTGCACGTATCCATGCGACCTCAGCCGAAAAGACATTGAAGCGGCGGCATCGGCCCCGCAGGAAGGCTCGCACGAATCGCGGTTTCCGCCGGAACTGAGACCCGCCGCGGTTCTGCGTGGATTCGATGCAAAGACAAGCAGTTGGCGGTTTGCAGTTCCCGATGTACAGGTTGATTTCAAAGACGGCTTCGCAGGACATCAAATCTGCCGCCCTTTCGACACCATCGGCGACTTTGTGATCTGGACCAAGCGCGAGCAACCCGCCTATCAACTCGCGGTTGTAGTCGATGATTTCCGGCAGGGGGTCACCGACATTGTCAGAGGCGATGACTTGCTGGATTCAGCAGCTCGACAACTGCTACTTTACCGGGCGCTGGGATACAACCTTGAGCCTCGATACACGCATTTGCCGCTGGTGTGCGGCGAAGATGGCAAACGACTCGCTAAACGGCACGGGGATACAAGGGTGGATTCTTATCAGGCACTTGGAGTGCCCGCAGAAGGCATCATCGGGCTTATCGCGTATTGGTGCGGATTACACAATCAACGTACAAAACTCTCGGCAAGTGAGTTCGCGGCGGGCCTGAATCTCGATACCATACCGAGGTCACCTATTACTTTTACAGCACAGGATCATGCATGGCTCCTCTCACTGGCACCGTAGCACATCAACAAACCTCGCGTCGCGCTCTCATCGGATCCATGACGCTGTTCATGTTGCTGGGGCTTTCGTGGTCGCTCTTTACATTGCGGGGCTGCGATAAGACTCCGGCGGATGCAAGTAAAATGGAAATGAAACTCGGCGGCAAGTCATACGTGCTTGAGATTGTGGATGACGATGCCAAGCGCACTTTGGGAATGGGTGGGCGAACGGTCATTCCGGATGGTACCGGGATGATTTTTGTGTTTAAGAACTCGGTGACGCGAGAGTTTCTCATGCGCGACTGCCCGATTTCGATCGACATTATTTTTTTAGATGGTGCCCAACGGGTTACGGCGATGCACACCATGACAATGGAAGAGCCTCGGAAGTCAACGGAAACGCCGTTTCAGTATGAAAGCCGGCTGAAGAAGTATTCAAGCCGGTTCAGTTGCCAATTCGCAATAGAAATTGCGGCTGGTGCAACGAAAGGATTAAACATTAAACCGGGAGATAAACTCGAGTTTGATGGAGAACTTTTGAAGAAGCGTGCCAAGTAGGCCGATCTGCGCCCGTGACAGCGTGATGGTTTGTGTGGCTGGGGCATGTTGCTGCTGAGTCCCATAAACGCTGGTGACACAGGACCTGATGCGCACGATTCCTCTGACATTTGCGGCAACACGACAACACAGCGGTTTGGCCGCTCGGTGTGCCGCCGGAGTTGCGGAATATTGGCCCCGCAACGATGAGCACGCACGCGTGCGATTGATCGCGACAGAGACTTTGAGGCCATTGCTGGCGGGAAGCGACGCGACGGTTCCGGATGTCGCGCTGGATCACCCGATTGTGGTGTTTGTTGATGACCAGATGCCGATTCACGAAATTGCTCAGCTTGCGGATGCACTTTGTCAAAGGCAGACTCCTGCGGTGTTCCTTTTCCGCGATGCGATTGCGGCTCGATCGCTGCTTTCTGATTCGACAGCGATCACAGATAGTTGGACAATTGACGCAAAGATTTTTGCTCCAATGCTCTATGCACTTGCGCATCGGCAGAGTGCTGTACGGCAGATGGGTGCGGAACTTCGCTTAACGCAACACGCTTTGACGGGCCTGACATCGGAGATGGAACGGCTCCATCATGAGCTGGAACTCGCGGCAGTGGTCCAGCGTGAGTTCATTCCACGCGCGACACCACGATTTCCGGGAATTGACATTGGCGTGATATTCCGCCCGGTGGGATTTGTTTCTGGTGATATTTACGATGTCCAGCAATTGAAGGACCGACGCATTGGGTTCTTTCTTGCGGATGCCGTTGGACATGGAGTTCCCGCAGCGCTCCTGACGATGGCGATCACTCGTGCATTGCAGCCCTCCAGCAATGGGACGTTTGAGCCGTCGACAGCACTTCGGCAGTTAAACGATGAACTCGCTCGCCACCCCAATGGAACGCATCGATTTGCAACGGCGATCTGTGGCACACTGGATCTTGAAACGCGGCAACTTTCAATCGCTGGCGCGGGTCATCCATACCCACTTTTGACTTCACCTCGGGGCATCCGCCTGTTCGAAACGGACGGCCCGATGCTGGGCGTATTTGAGGGTGCCGAATTCCCAAGTGTGGCGACCGTGCTTCAAAATGATGAGACATTTGTAATTCACTCTGATGGGCTGGAGGCTTCACTCGAAGCGCATGAAATCACTGTTCCCCACGTTGCGCAGGTTTTCGCTGAAGAAACAGATGTTTCAATTGCCGAATCGCTGACCCGATTGCAAACCATGCTCGATAGCGGTATTGGTTCGCTTCACCAGCAAGATGATGTTACTGTGCTAGCGATGCGACTTGGAGAGGTGGCCTCGCCATTGCGAATCGCGGCATAACAGATTTCAGTCGGGCACAACCGGACGATCTTCAACCACAAGACCATCGGCGAGCCGAATGATTCGCTTGCATTTCTGAGCAATGGACTTGTCGTGGGTCACGATGAGAATTGTGATGCCTTGCTCGTGAAGTTCTTGAAACAGAGCGAGGATCTCTTTGCCGGTTGTCGAATCAAGATTGCCGGTTGGCTCATCACCCAGCAACACTGCCGGTTTCATCACCAGTGCGCGGGCAATC
>SXOY01000107.1 GCA_005776545.1 Planctomycetia bacterium
CCAGCATCGCTTCCTGCCCCATCGTTTCCCGCAACATCCAGAACATAAAACCAGCTCGGTCGTAAGTAACATTGGTATCACCGGGCCGAGATCCATCAATGCGATTGATCGACCGCTCACTATCAGCGCGTCTCCCATTCACATACGCATTTTCCCACCGCCGGAGCAACACACGGCGCTGCAAGTCGCCTTTCTCAGAATTGACAAGCATGGCAGAAGAGAAATTCGCAAGGCCCTCACTGATGATGTTGCCGCCTGGGCCTTTTCCCGGGGTTACCAGGTTTCCCCACCACTGGTGTCCCGCTTCATGTGCGACGATATAGAACGCCGCATCGACATCTTCGTTTTCATCGGCATTGGGTCGCGTCATGAACCCAATGTCTTCCGAAAATGAAATATTCCCTGGAAACCCTTGCGCGTATCCGGCAAGCCCCGGGAACTCAGTGACCCGCAGTAACTCCCACGGATACGGCGCAAACCACTCTGAGTAGCGCAACCTCGATGCATCTAACGCCTTCACCATCGTATCAACATTTGCCGCAGTTCGTGGGTCGTGGTATACGGTCGTGGTGGTCCCCTTTGCCGCCACTAGCGGCCCACCCACGATGTTGAAAAACCGGACCGGTCGATCAGATTCCCACACTGTGCGGCGGCGGCCATCCACTTCCGAAGTTTCCTTCACCACCCCCACCGCGTTCAGCGTCCAGTCTGCAGGGCCTTCAACTACGAGCCGCACATTGGTTGTCCATGCCGGCCCAAACAGCGGATCAACCCGCGTTTTCCAATGCTCAAGGGGATACTCGCGTGCATCGCGCGAGTTCTTATCATCCACACCAACCCCATCAACGAAGCCAACAACGGGCAGGAAGCTAGGACTGAACGAAGTCAGCACCACGCCGGTCGGCAAAACAAACTCGCCCGCTCCTGTTGAGAGTTTTGACCATCCATCAGGCATTTTGCCTTCACTGTGAAAAGTAACGACAATTGTCTCATCTTTGGCAAGCGGGTGCGCGGGGCGAATCACATGCAGGCCAGAACGATCCTCGATGCACGGAACCGGTTGATCTTTCTTGCTTGGATCAGTAGCAACCCCATCCACGGTCCACTGTGTGGACTTCAGGTGCGCTCCGGGTGTAATCGGAATTTCTGCCATTGGCTCTGCGTGCGGATTGCGGAGTGTGTACTTCCCAACTACCTGCAATGTGCGTGTTTCAGGGAACAACTTCACTTCTGCATCAACGCTGTCAAGCGATGCCGATGGAGCATTCTCCCACGTTGTCGAGTTTCGCTTCCAGTATGCCTTTGCCGCATCTTCTTTCGGTTTTCCGTTGTAGCCATCCCGAACTTTCAGGCCTGCATAAGTAGCAAGCGACGCGACCGGAATCGCGGCAATCAGTGGCACTCGCATAGCCCGAAAGAACTGCCTGGGTTTCAGACGATCGACGACTGCACGAAGATCCGGAATTCGGCGGGGCCAGATCGCCAGGGCGGCCGCAATAAAGAACACGGCCAATAGCAGCACAATGACACGGTTTGTGACAATCGCCTGCCACATGAAATCAAGGCGATCGAGTTCACTCCAGCGCACCACACCCCAGATGTGCCACGCAGACATCCAATTCAAGTACCCGAACCGTGTCAGAAATCCGGTGCCGATCAGTGCGCCAAGCGCAACGCCATACACTACAAAACGGTTGCGCAGCGCTGCGTACAAGAAGGCGACAAATGCAGTCCAGACTATCAGTGTTGGCGCAAGCAACAATCCAAACAACAGGAAAAGAACGTGCGGCTGAAACGGCATCCATATGCCAGACTTGATGCCCTGCACAAGCAACACCAGTCCTACACCGATCGACGCCGCGATCACAATGACCATCGCCAGCACAGCATTTGCAAGCGACTTGCCGGCAAGCATCGCGCCAGTACGGGTGGATGAAGCGCGAAAGATCGCCGCCAAACCGCAGCGTTCCTCGCGAACTAAACTCTCCACTGTGTAAAACAGCGTAAGGAAACAGAGCAGGAGCGTGAGCGTATTGAAACTGCCCGCGGCACCAGTTCCAGTTGAAACCAGCGCTTCTGTGTCAAGCGTGCCCGGACGAAACGAAGTTGTGCCCCAGACTTGAAGGAGGATTAATGGTCCAAAGAGCCACACTCCCGGAGACCGCACCAGCGAGCGAGTCTCTTGAAGCAGAATGTGCCATGTGGAGCCTATGAACCCAGGCGCCACCACCGTCGCTGGAATTGGACCACCGCGTGCTGCAATAGAAGCATGTTGGAAAGAACTGGCGGGAGCGACCTCAGCCGCCGCTGCAAGTAATTGACCAGCGTTGGCAATCCGTTGATCGCCCGACTCGGTGCGTGTCAGCCGCCGACCGGTGGCCCACACTCCAAACAGGCCGATCGCGACAAATGCAACTCGACTCAGGGCTATTGCAGGATCCGGAACGAGCCACGAAGAATTGTAGAATGCCACACCACGGTCTTCTTCCAGGAAAGTCCGTGTCAGCCAACGAAAACCTGTGGGATCGATAAACATGAGCAGGCGATCTACCCAATGTGGCAACCATTCAGGGCTGAAACTCCACAGAAAGAAGACACCGGCAATCAGGATCACCACGGGCATTGCAAACACCAGCACGGGCTGCCGCGTGCGGACTCCCAGCCACATCGATGTGCCCGCAACAAACAGAAGCTGCGGAATTCCAACCACGATCAGCGGCCAAAAATATCCTAAGGGCTGAAACGCGACGCGAGCACTTTCCTCAACGTTGATTGGCCAGAGCTGATATAGCCCCATCTGCACCAGAATCCACAGCAACATGACTATGAACAGCACCATGGAGGTGCCGAGCAATCGCGAGAAAGCGTACTGCGTCATCGATATTGGGGTTGAAAATACCAAGCGATTGATGCGGCGATCAAAGTCTGTGAGAATCGGCATGCCACAAATAACAGCGACAAAGAACGGCAGAATGAGTGCGAAAAGAATGGCATCGGCAAAAAACAAGTTGGCAGGTGCGTTTATGGCCAACTTGGCACCGCCAGTATCTGCCGAACCACTGCTGATGCGAACGCCGCCTGCGACAAAGCCCAGCGACATCAGCGAGAAGATCGCAAACATGATGATGTTCACGGGCTTTTTCCAGAATGTCCCCAGTTCCAATCTCGGAAATGCGAGAAGCCTTGCGATCATGCCGCACCTCCGACTGGCGCAGCATGCATCAATGCGGACGGAAGTTCGCTCGGGGCACACCGCATCAGGACGAGGTACGCATCTTCAAGAGTGCCCAAACTGAGAGTGAATCCTGCGGGCGCAGATCGACCACCTTTCACATACACACGCACGCGATTAGTGCGACCTTCTGAGAGAACCGCGCTGATCACGCGATGAGCCTCTGCAAATGCGGGCAACTCCGCATCGTCAACAAGTCCTTCGAAAATGGTGCCATCGATTGCACTACGGGCAGCACTTGGAGTAGTGTCAGCAACGACTTCGCCAGACCGAATGACTGCAAGCCGCGGACAGAGCGTTGAAACATCTTCAACAATGTGTGTCGATAAAAGCACAATTCGACCCGCACTCATCTCCGCGAGCAAACGGTAAAACCGTTGCCGCTCTTCCGGATCAAGCCCAGCAGTTGGTTCATCAACAATCAACACACGCGGGTTGCCAGCAATCGCCTGGGCGAGACCCAGCCGTTGCCGCATGCCGCCGGAATACCCGACCACTTTGCGTTTGGCGGCAGAGGTCAGATTCACCCTCTCCAATAACTCATCAGCGAGTTTGCTCCGCCCCTTGGGACCAGTGACCCCCTTGAGTTTCAACAGAAACTCCAGCATCGCCTTGCCCGACAAGTCTGGATAGAACCCAAAGTCCTGCGGCAAATATCCAAGCCGTTCCCGCATGTACATCGGGTCTTGCACCGTGTCGTGTCCGTCAAGTACCACAGTGCCCGCAGTTGGTTCAACTAGTGCTGCAACCAAGTTCATCAAGGTTGACTTGCCAGCCCCATTAGGTCCAAGCAATCCGAACATCCCCTCAGGAAAATCAAGCGTTACGCAGCGAAGCGCACATACTGGACCGGGGTGGATTTTGACAAGGCCGCGAATTGAAAGTGGAGCCGAAGTTGACATATGGGCGTCCTTTATTCCCTTGAGCAGGAGATTAGGCGTTTTGAATGGCGGTCTGCCGGTCATTGGGTGTCGGGCGGTAGGACTTTCAGAAAGCGGTGCTTTCGCCAGCCTCTTTTCGCCGATGCCGCATCTTAGATGCGACTCAAACTCTGTTCCGTCAAAGTCGCCGAAGGATCCTCCGGGTTCCTACTATCGCGCCAAGCACGACACATTCGCACCCCCGTGCCAATCAAGGATGGTGGAAACAATGGCAATTCGCATCGGCATCAACGGTTTTGGTCGCATCGGTCGCTTGTTCACTCGTCTCGCATCTGAAGATCCAAATATCGAAATTGTTGCGGTCAACGATCTTGTACCCGCTGACAATCTCGCGTACCTGCTCAAGTATGACACCATGCACCGCCGCTTCATGCTCGGCGGAAAGCTTGCAACTGTCACTGCTACCGAAACCAGCTTCACGATCAATGGCAAGACCACCAAGACCATGGCGGAAAGAGATCCATCGAAGCTCCCGTGGAAAGACCTGGGCGTGAACTACGTCCTTGAATCCACCGGCCTCTTCACTGAGGGCGAAAAGGCGCAGATGCACATCGCAGCGGGCGCAAAACGTGTCATCATATCGGCTCCCACCAAGAGCGAAGCCGCAGTTGTCCCCACCCTCTGCATGGGCGTGAATCACGAACTCTTCGACGCTTCCAAACACGCGATCGTTTCCAACGCATCGTGTACAACTAACTGCTTGGCCCCAATCGCCAAAGTCATCAACGACAATTTCGGCCTTGAAGAAGGGCTTATGACCACGATTCACGCCGCCACTGCGACACAGCCAACACAAGACGGTCCATCGAAAAAGGACTGGCGCGGCGGCCGCAACGCATATCAGAACATCATTCCGGCCTCAACCGGCGCAGCCAAAGCCGTTGCACTTTGCATCCCCGCACTTAAAGGCAAGCTCACGGGCATGTCCTTCCGCGTCCCCACTGCTGACGTTTCCGCCGTCGACCTCACCTTCAAGACAGCTAAAGACACTTCACTCGCCGACATCAACGCGGCCATGAAGACCGCCAGCGAAGGCGCCATGAAGAACGTGCTCGCCTACACCAACGAAGAAGTCGTCTCCAGCGACTTCATCGGCGACCGCCATTCTTCAATCTACGACTCACTCGCGGGCATCGAGCTCAACAAGCGATTCTTCAAAGTCGTCTCTTGGTACGACAACGAAGCTGGTTACTCAACTCGCTGCGTCGATCTCATCCGTTATATCGCAGCCAAAGATGGCATCAAATAAATCCTGACAATCGCGATTCCAAGGGCCGATCGATCTCGATCGGCCCTTATCCTTTTTGCAGAGGACACCCAAATGGCAACCCACCAAGACCCCTGCGAACTCTGCGCCAAGTTACGAACCTGCCGCGATGGGACGCACCCTGGACTTATCGCAGAACTTGACACAGGTTTTGCAGTTCTCGGCGACAGCCAGTTCTTCCTCGGCTATTCGCTCCATATTGCCAAAGACCCAGTGACCGAACTTCATGAACTCCCCCGCGTCCGCCGCGTGCGCCTGCTTGAAGAAGTCGCTCAGCTT
Source organism: Planctomycetia bacterium (assembly GCA_005776545.1). The sequence goes on from SXOY01000107.1 coordinate 5,720, forward strand.
GCCGAAGCCGTGGCAATCGTGACCAAACCACACAAACTCAACTACGAAGCCCTGGGCAACATGGTGCATCACATGCACTGGCACATCTTCCCCCGCCGCCTGACTGACCCCGATCCCAAGGCGCCAGTATGGGGACAGATGCCACAGGGAGATATGGCGAACCGCCACCTCTTCAACGCGAATACACACGAAGAGCTTCTAATCGCATTGCGGACAACTCTCATGCAAATTCGTAAATAGCACAATCCCGATTCAGCATCCACCACTGAACGCCTGCACAAAGTCGAGATAATCAAAGAAATCCACAACCGTGTCAGCATTGAAATCCGCTGCAGGCTCAGACGACGAAAACGCGGCGACAAAGTCGAGATAATCAAAGAAGTCCAACGACGCATCGCAATTGAAATCAGCGATGCAAATCGTGAATACCTCTTCATTGCTCGTCACTGTGCCACAGTCATTGGTGATGATGCAACGAGTCATGATTGGGAATTCGGTTGCACTCGCTGGATACGCACCGGCCGCAGGTGGGTTCAGTGCGATGGAGACCGTGCCGCTGCCGCTGGCGATAAACAGGTCTTCCCCAGATTCAGTTTCATTCACGCCATTAACCACCGGAATCCATGCGCCATTGCCCTGCTTCCATTGCCAGACGATCGTCGATGGCGCATCGAACACTCCATCAACGCTGAATGTTCCTTGCCCTGTTGGGCACGCGATCGCGTGCGCAGAATTTGTAGTGATAATGGGAGCCAGGTGTGCCCATGTCAATCCACGCAAATTCAGTCCGCCCTGAATGATCGGGCCATTAACATAGGTGTTTCCAACCAACCCAATCAACTGCGATCCATTTCCATTCAAGAACGTGATTGCACTGGAAGTTGGATGAATGGTCATGTCATGGAAATTTGTCATTGATGGTGGACTGGCAAATGCTGTCACAGCGGGCGAAGGGAACAGCGAAGAGAGTTGGTACACCCTGGGAGTTGTGGTGCGATTGAAGTCGGCAAAAAGATCTTGTGTGGCCGAGCATGCAAAGCAATCAAGGTCGCCCACCGGCAACGCACCGCTGTTTGCAAGTACAACCCCGTTCTCATCGAAGAGCGCAAGGCGGGTTGTTCCGAAATTCCCAAGCGGCCCATAGCCCATGATGAACGCATTGTGCCGCGGCGACCAATCGAACCCCTCTGTATACGAGGTGCTCAATGGTGCCGTAAACGAAAGCGTTTCCGATGTGCGGGTCGCCGGATAGATCTTCATGAACGTAGAAAGATTGTTCGCTGTGCTGGTATTCTGAATTGCAGCCGCAAGTCGACAAGGCGGCAGTGCCCCCATGTTGTAAACCTCATACCCCGCTGGCACAGGCACTGTCATGATCACGCGAACGGCCCCGCTGACCGGGTTGACCTCCACAATCGAAGCCTGACCCGCTGTGGTCGTAGTCGAACCGATCAAGACTTGACCCTGTGCAGAGCCTGCGATCGCAATCATTACAATAAGAGGAATTCGCATCGGTACTTCCTGTGTGTTAAATCTTGCCGCAATCTCGCGGTGCTCCACGATCATAATCGAACACTGCAAAATCTGGAACACGATCTCGTCGAAATCTCCTCATTTCGATAACAATCGGCACCGATTCGGTCTCTGGACGTGCACGCTCCGTCAGCATCCACCGCTAAACGCCTGCACAAAGTCAAGATAGTCAAAGAAGTCCACCACGCTATCCGCATTGAAATCCGCGGCAATTAGTCCATCCGCAAACGCTACCACAAAGTCCAGGTAATCAAAGAAATCAACCACTGCGTCGTTATTGAAGTCGGCGTTACAAGA
>SXOY01000010.1 GCA_005776545.1 Planctomycetia bacterium
GACCACGAACACCGGTCGTGCTGCCTGCTCCTGCGCCACCACTTGAACCAGGTGCGCCGCCGGGGGAGACTCGGCGCGGGCGAGGGGCCTCGACCGGATCAGCGGCTTCGATTCGAACAACCTTTGGACCAGACAACCGTACTGGTGCGCGGGTTTCCAGCTTCGGACCTGCGGGGGCAACATCGGTTGGGCGACGTGGCACGTTTTGCTGTGCTGGCGCTTGATTGGCTGTTCGTGAAGGAGCGGTTCCTTGTGCGGGAGCTGCAGGCTTTGCTGCGTCGGCCGGACGCATCGGTGGGGCGGTCGTTGCGTGTGATGTGGGGCCGTGCACGGGCATCGACGGTTTCACCGGCGTCGCCTTGATGTGATTTTCAGTCGGGTCTTCAAGCACCGGCGGCGGTGGGGGCGCGACGAACTTGCGCGGCGCTGGGGGCGGTGTATGAGCCGGAGGTGCGGCAGGTGTTGCCGTTGCAGATTCTGGTTTGGTGTGAGTCGCTGGCTTGGTTTCAACGACTGGGGCGTGGGGCGCGTGGACCGCGGGGGTTGCGGCAGGTGCGACGTGTGCGGTTGCTGGTTCAGCTGCCTGGACTGCTACTGGTGCTTTTTCCTTGGTTGTAGTTTCGTGTTTCGGTGCCGCAGGTGGTGGTGCAACTGCTGTTGCAACTGATGACGAGTCCTCGTTCGAGGGCTCTTCGCTTCCTGCCTTCTTCTTTGAGGTCTTGGCTTTGGTCGCGGTCTTCTGCTTCTCTGCTTCTGCGGCAGTGTCCTTAACCTTGCCTTCGACGTGCCAATCGCGCACTGACATCGCCAGACCAATGGATAGCTTGCTGTTGTGCTTCTTTTCGAAGAGGCTTTCTGGGATGCCTTCAGAGACACAGCAGTCTTTAATGGCAGTCCAGTGGACGGCTAGTTCTTTGGCCAGGTCGTTGATTTTAATCTCGCTCAAGCGATGCTCCAGGTATCTAACTAATCAGGCTAAACCATGCAAATCAGGCGAATCATGTAAACCAGGTTTGTGTCGTGATGCACAGGTCGGGTTGAATTGGATCAAGCGATTAGGTCGTTGGTTCGGGTTGGGGTTCGGGGTCCTTGGCTGAGGCGGAGCGAATCGAAGTGTCGCCTCCCAGGCCGAGAATCGCGGCGGCGGCTTCGTCTCCTGCAGAGGTTGCCTCGCCAGAAAGAAGTTTGCGTGCGGCTTCGGACTGTTCGCCGGAGAGTTTTTCTTTTTCGGCCTTGGCTTTGGCCTGTTCTTCGGCCACGATCTTGGACTTGATTGCTGCGGCCTCGGTCACCTTGGCGGCGGTTGGTTCATCTATCTCAAGTTCGGTCATCAACACTTCGATGCCGACCTCTTCGATATCAAACACGCTGACCATGCCCAGTGCGGCGAGCTTGTCCACCATCTTCTCATTAAGTCCTTCAACCGAGAGCAATGTCTGCGAGAGATTCTCGAGGCCCTTGTTGAATTCTTCGGGTGTGAGGATGTCAACGTCCCAGCCGGTCAAGCGAGCAGCTAGGCGGACGTTTTGTCCGCGTTTACCGATGGCAAGCGAGAGCTGATCATCGCGGACCACAACGGTGGCGCGACCCAGTTCAAAGCAGAGCGAGATTTCTGCGACTTCGGCGGGCTTGAGCGCGTTCTGAATGAGGATTTGAGAAGATTCGTTCCAGCGGACGATGTCGATCTTTTCTCCGTTGAGTTCATCAACGATGTTCTTGATACGGCTGCCGCGGACGCCGACGCATGCGCCGACGGCATCGACTTTGCTGTCGATGGAAGAGACGGCCATCTTGGTGCGATATCCAGGCTCGCGGGCCATGGCCTTGATTTCAATGACCTTCTCTGCGACTTCCGGCACTTCCACCTCGAAGAGCCGCTTAATGAAGTCCGGGTGCGAGCGAGAGACAAGCACTTCGACCTGTGAGCCCGACTCACGAACATCAACAACCAGGCAGCGGACACGGTCGCCCGGTTCAAACTGCTCGCCGGGAATCTGCTCGTTGCGGCGCATGAATGCTTCAGCGCGATCGATGGAGACCACCAGGGTCTGCCCCTCGTAGCGTTCTGCTTTTCCAACAACGATTTCGTTCAATCGCTTGGCGAAATCTTCCTTAATCGTCTGCCGCTCATCATCGCGGAATTTCTGGATCATGACTTGTTTGAACGTCTGAGCTGCGATGCGACCAAAGGCCTGCGGCGGCATTTCCAGTGGCTGGTCATGCCGGGTCAGAGTCATGGTCCCTGCCATCGGATCAATCTTGCAGGCAAACTCTTCGGTGTCCAGCGTATTGAAATACTTGCGAGCTGCGGAAACCATGGCGAGTTCGAGATCGCGGATGAGCAGGGCGCGATCCAGATTGCGGTCTCTGGAGATCGAGTCGAGGATACGGAGCATTTCAGTTGGGTTGACCATTGAGAATTCCTTTCAAGATTTTCCGACGTCAAGTTGTCAAGATGTCCAAACAGGTTGTTGAGACTGACACAAAGATGTAAAAACCAGAGACCTAAAAACAAGACAGGCTGCGATCATGCTCGCAGCCCTTCCATTCAGGAATTACTTCCTGAGGTCACACACTTAGGTGTTGGCACTAGATCTGGCACCCACTTTGTGAAAGATGGGAGCCAAACCGGGTGCAACACCGGAAGGCAGCCGGACGACTTGTGTGTACGATGGTTCTCATCGTGTCACAGAGTCGGTATGAATTGCTTCGAAAGCTTCATCATGGGCGGGACCTCGTGTGGAAACAAAAAGGGCTACGAACAGACGCCGAAGTGTAGCAGGGTGAACTCGAAATGGCGAATAACCGCTCGATTCGAGCAGTTTGGTGCAGATTTGGCGTTTTCTCAATTATTCAAGGATTTCCGCCCAGGAGAGGCGATAGCAACGCAGTTCCCACATTAACAACACCGCTTGCAACTGCAAATCCCGCCGCGGAGACATACTTGCCTATTACCAGGAACACCAGGACAAAGCCAATTTGAGACACAACCGCACCATTTTCTGAATATACAAACTCCCGATATGAACCGACAAAGCTCGCAATGATTCTCGAACCATCCAGCGGCGGAACTGGGAGCAAATTAAAGAGCATTAAGACCATATTGAGCGCGCACCCGCAATGTAGAAACATGGTGATGTTATTCCACGGCTCATCCCCCACAAACTGCGGCAGTGACCTCCAGAGTATTGAGAGAATCGCACAGATTGCAAATAGTCCAAGATTCACCGCTGGTCCTGCTGCGGAAACAAAAGCATCGGCATGCCGCCCGCGTAGACGAGTCGGATCAACTGGCATCGCTCCCCAGGAAATACCAACAACAGCGAACATGATTAAACTGAACATCCCCATATGTACGAGCGGGTTCCATGTCATGTGTCCTGTCTGAATTGGCGTGTCATCCCCTTTGTGAATCGCCGCATAGCCGTGTCCAAGTTCGTGGCAGCAGATCGAAAAAATGACCCAAAAAACCCACGATATTGCCAACACGGGATCGATTTGCCAGTAATCTGCGAGCCACCATGATTGAAACATGTGCATCTCCCGAGTGCGATCTGGTGAATGAGCAAGTCTATTAACAAACCGGCCCGCGTGCGATACGCGGGCCGGGAAAGAATCCAGATTGTGGTCCGTTCGAATTAAGCCTTGTTTGCAAGGGCACGAGCGTGCTTGTTAGAAAGCTCAACCAGCTTGTCAAACAGCTTGGGATCATGGATCGCGATTTCAGCCAGCATCTTGCGATTCAGGTTGATACCGGCGAGCTTGACACCGTTCATGAATCGGCTGTAACGGGTGCCGCGCATTTCGCAGGCAGCTGTCACGCGGACGATCCAGAGGGCGCGGTAATCGCGTTTCCGGTAACGACGATCGCGGAATGCATACACGCGGCCGCGGATGACGGCGTTGCGTGCACGATACCAGTGCCGTGAGTTTGTTCCAAAGTAACCACGGGCCTGCTTGAGCAGTCTCTTGCGGGCCTTAGTACGAGCTGAACCTTTACGAACGCGAGGCATGCTTCAAACTCCTTAGCTCGGCGGGGCGGGCTGCTTGTGGCAGGTGATCCCGACTTGACTCCCGAACGCGCTTTTGATCAACACCGTGAAGTGTCGAGATGCGAAACTACTTAAAACTACTTGGCTGCAGCTGCTTTCGCGGCCTTAGCAGCCTTGATCGCCTTGCTCTGAGCCGGTGTCGGGCTGCGGCGGACCGCAGCGCGAGCCTGTGTACGTCCACGGAGGCGACGATACAGGAGCCGTTCAAGCTTCACTGAGTCGGCACTGGCCATGAATGGACCCTTACGCATCTGGCGAAGGCGCTTGCCGCCCTTGCCTGAGCGAAGGTGCTTGTGACCTGACGTCTTGTGACGGACGAGGCCGGTCTTTGAAATGCGGATCCGCTTAAGCAGACCCTTGTGGCTCTTGTTCTTCATGATCCAATGGCTCCGAATCAGATGCAACTCATTCGATCAAAGACCGAACAGTCCTGCCTTTGCGCAGGGCCGAGATATTAGCCCACCAACCCCCCACAGGCAAGGTTTCCTGCCGCTTACCTCTTGGCTTGCTCTTTAACCAGGGTGGTCGCTAAGGCAGGAAGTGCCTTTTTGTCCCCGTTTTCAAGGGTTAAGACTATATTCCCGAGCGGGTCAATCTCTGCCACAATCCCGGAAAACTGCGATCCAGAGTGCTCAAATGTCCGCTTCGTACCTCTTAATACATCCAGTTTCGTCCATTCGCTCACGATCTGGTCCTTCGAAAGCGATAGGGCGACATTGAGCCGCAGGATCAATTTGCTTGCCACAGTCAGCCGATCGACATCCGTCCCCATCATTGCGAGCGAAGTTGCCAAGTCGGCAATCTCCGGCGCCAAGTCCTCGAGTTGCTGCCGCACATTGATCCCAATTCCAACTACCGCAAGTCCACCCGCCTGCTCAATCAACACACCCGCCAATTTCTTCGCACTCTTCCGCTCAACCACATCATTTGGCCACTTGATTCCAATGAGACCTTTCCCATCCTCATCAACAACATCCCCGATGGTCCACGCCGCAGCAAGACCCGCGGCCAGCGACAACACCCCTGGCCCAAATTTGCTCGCATCGACTACAAACGAAATCGCCACGCCCAGGTGACAGGTATCCGCCCAACTCCGTCCCAACCTTCCGCGTCCGGCAGTCTGTCGCAATGCGGTGACTATCAACCCCGCTTTTCCGTCACACTTTTCTCGAGCAACATCCTGAGTTGAACTGGCCTCACTTACAACCATGACACGCGAGAATAAGCCGCCGCACATCATGCATGCTTGCTCAAGTTCCTGTTGCCAGGTTTGTAATGACGCTACAGGCATGAATTCCCTAGCTTTGAAAATCCAACCCGATATCGAGCGAAACTGCCTGATGCGTCAACGCTCCCACCGAAATCCGATCCACTCCGCTCGCCGCAATCCCCGCAATAGTCTCTAAATTCACGCCCCCCGAAGCCTCAAGTTCCAGCTTCGGATTCGCGGCATTCCGCATGACTACCGCGTCACGAAGTTTCGCACTATTCATGTTGTCTAAGAGCACAATATCAACAACGCCTGCCTTCAACTTCACAATCTCCGCCAACTGCTCCAGTGAATCCACCTCCACCATCACAAACTGCAACTCCGGATTCAACTTTCTCGCCTTCCCCGCGGCATCATCCACCCACGCTCCCAGCCTGTTCAACGCCACTCCCGCCAAGTGATTGTCTTTCAAGAGCATCGCATCAAACAACCCCATCCGATGACACTTCCCGCCGCCACACCGCACCGCATATTTCTCCAGCACGCGCAACCCCGGCGTTGTCTTCCGCGTGTCATACACGCCTGCCTTCGCATTGCCCGCGGCAGCAACATACTTGCTGGTCAAAGTCGCAATCCCAGACAACCGCCCCACCAGATTCAAGAGCGTGCGTTCTGCTCCCAACAGTTTTCGCGTCGGCCCGCTCAATATTCCAAGTGCGGTCTGCGCTGAAACCCGATCTCCATCCCTGGCATACACATCGAATTTCGTCCCAGGCGCAAACACTCTCAATACATCTGGAACCACAGCAAGCCCGGCAATCACGCCGCCTGACCGCGAAGAAATCTCTGCAACCGCAACGGAGTCCGACGTGATTGATGTAAGGCTCGTGATGTCGCCAGGTTTGCACCCAATTCCGAAATCCTCGTCGCGTGAAAGTTCAAGCAAACGCTTTACAAGGCCACTGCGCGTAAGCGATTCAAAGAGAGTGGGGAGCGGTAACAGATTCAGGTCGGTGGGCATGGAAGTAGTGTAATCAGGTTTGCATCACAACACGGTTTTCCTTCCACTTCGTCACTTTGCCACTTTGCCACTTTGCCACTTGTTTTGAGGAACAACTTAGAGTCCTGCGCCATACATCACTATTTCCAAGCAAAACTTGGCGACACTATGCAAGATTCCCACCTTTGCACGCAAGTCCCTATGTTCTTGCACATCCACAAAGGAACCCACAATGCTCTCTAGCCTAACCTCAACCTACTCAGTTCTTCCAGCCGCAATGCTACTGGCGGCTGTCGCCGGCTCTGCCATCGCAGTTCCGATAGTACATAACCTGGGGGTGATGCCAGGCGGGCAGTTTTCGACACGAGCGGTCGTCGCCGCAGATGGCACGACATGTACAGCGTGGGGTGATACCACAGTTTCCGGACCATATGACTACCGCACGTTCCGTTGGACCGTTGGTAGCGGCATTACACACATCGTGCCGCTGAGCGGGGCCCGTGGCGGAGCGATCGGCAATGATGGATTTGGATTCAGCGGCGGGTCGGGTGTCGCGGGCAATGGTTTTCACTGGAGCATCCCGGGAGGCGTGACACTGCTCAATCCACTTGGTGGCGATCTAACCTGTCGCTCGGCTGGGATCAGCAGTGGTGCGGCGTTTGTCTGTGGCAGCAGCGTGAATGGTCCGAGCTTGCAGATGGCTGGCCGTCGTGCCGTGCGTTGGACGTACTCTGGTGTTGCGACCAATCTTGGTTTTCTTCCTGGCGGACCGGGTGTGAATCCTGGTTCCGATGCAATTGGAATCAGTGCTGATGGATCGGTGGTTGTAGGCCACAGTCAATGGAGCACAGCGGGATTTGGAACAGTTCGTGCCTTCAAGTGGGTTGCGCCAGCGGGGCCGATGCAGAACCTGGGGACAAATCCCGGTGGCACCCAGTCGATGGCGACGGCAGTAAGTTCAGATAACATTGCTGTCATCGGCCATGCCGACACTGCGACCAGCGGCGGTCAATGGGCCGCATTTCGCCACAAGCCGAGCACGGGCATGCAAAGTCTGGGAACGATCCCGGGCGATGGTGCATCGTGGGCTAATGCGACCAATTTCAATGGTTCGTGCGTTGTGGGTTCAAGCGAGTATTTCCCAACCACAATGGACCGCGCCATGATCTGGACTGCGGCCACTGGAATGGTTGATCTCATGGCCTACGCCGTTGCACACGGAGCAAACGTTGCAGGTTGGGGGTCGAACTTCAGGTCTGCATGGGGAGTGTCAGCAGATGGCACTGCCGTCTCCGGCACTGGCTTCTTTAACGGCCACGAACGCGCATTCCTGATCACCGGCCTGCCATGCATCGACGGCTTCTTCATCTGGAATCCCAACCCGACCACGATCGTCGCAAGCAGCGGCACTGTTGGTGGTCATGGAACCACTGCGACTTTCAGTTGCGAGGCGGAAGGCGCTGGCCCGCTGGAATATTCTTGGGATGTCACAGTTGCTGCAGGTATGCCGCCAATCACGCTGACTGGCCCGCAGTTTGATGATCCGCTCCTGGGACTGTCATTCACCGTAGAGGGCTGGAACACGCCACAGATCACGATTTCGGAAATGCGTTCGAGCATTGTCCCACGCGACATCTCCTTCAACGGTGGCGTCACCAATCCGTGTGGCAGAACCATCAGCGCCCCTGCAACACTCGCAATCCGCGGCACATGCCCTGCAGACTTCAACGTAGATACCACCGTCGATTTCTTTGATTACCTCGACTTCGTCGATGCGTTCTCGGGCGAACTTGCAACTGCTGACTTCAATGGCGATGGAGCAATTGACTTCTTCGATTACCTTGACTTCGTGGATGCGTTCAGCGCAGGGTGCTGATTGATGAACGACAGGAAAGTGCAGAAAAACAGGGTTTCTCACTACAGTGGAGGAGTGAGCGTCAAAGCAGATTGTGATGCACGCTCCTCTTCTGCCTTTCGTGTTTCGAGTTTCTTGTGAGCCAGCGATCCACTTAAGCGTGTTTCTGGTCAGGTTGTTACACAATAGTGGTTGTGTTGGGCTGTGCGGGCTGGTATGCTCTGGCTGTTCGATTTTCGACCGCTTGCATTTCTAGAGGCTTCCCCATGTACAACCTGTTCATTCAATTGAATCACCGCATCCAATCTCATATTTCAACGACGCAGAAGGGTACATATGCCGCAGGAATAGTCTTGATCGCGGCGATGGTAAGCAACGCATCTGCCGCGCCGATTCGCTTTACAGATCGCGAATCGTTCAACGCCAGCATTCGCCACAATGCCTTTGAAAGCGGCAGGTATTCAACTCCCAGCAATGTTCCCGACTATCGCGCATTTCGCATATCCGGCAACTGGACCGTCGGCACATTGGCCTCTGGCGATGAGTGGATCCAAACCTGCATGCACGGAGTCGGTGCCATGAAGTCTGCATCTACAACACAGTTCATCACTGGGCGGGGCGCCACAGCCGCCGGATTCATGCTTACTGCCACACGCAGCGACGGAACACCCGTTGCTGATTCTCATGTTGTTATTACTACAAGTGCCGGCGAGTCATTGACTGTCTCGATACCAGCAGCCGCGACGTTCGTTGGATTCAACGTTTCGCTGCCGTTTACTGATTTCACGATTCAAGCCTCAGGTCGCAATCTTGAATGTGTTGATTTCCTCACAGTTGGTGAAGCGATTGAACTGGTCAAGAGCGAGGGCAGCGATAGTCCAGGTGCATTGGTCACTCCCATCACCGATGAAACAACCTACTTCAATAATCAACTGCCCGATGGCACACAACGCTCGGTCGCAGCGGGTAGCGATCGCTGGTTCGAATGGACTGCACCCGCAAGCGGTGACTATGTCATTGACACAGCTGCCTCTGAGTTCGCGACAACCATGCAGGTCTTTCGAGTCGCTGGTTCAGCTAAAATCGGCGGCATTGAGTCCCGTACTTTCAACATGGGCGAACCCAGAGTATCGCTTCACGTCGAAAACGGCGATCGCTGTTTCATCAAAGTGAGCGGACTCACCAATTCCTTCGGCGGCCTTTCAACCGGTTTGGGGTTGCTCAAGATCAAAGCAATTGATTGGAATGTCACCGATTTCAACAAAGACGGAACGATCGACTTTTTTGACTACCTCGATTTCGTATCACCGACATCGCTCGGTGACGGCTGCTGAAAAGTGCCAAACAACTGCTGCTGACCTCATCTTGCATGATTCGACAATCCGCCCTTTGCCCCTTTGCCCCTTTGCCCCTTTGCCCCTTTGCCCCTTCGTCACTCCGTCACTTCCCCGCACCCTCTATACTCCGGAAGTCCCACCAATCACGGAGGCTTCCCAAATGAAAATCGTGAAAAAACTCGTCATCGGCGCTGGCGTAGTCGTTTTCTTGTTGGCAGGCGCAGTTGTTGTCGGTGTCATGTCCATTGACTCCATCGCCAAAACCGGCATCGAAAAAGGCGGCACCTATGCACTCGGTGTAGACACGAAAGTCGATTCTGTTAGCATCGGTTTGCTCTCAGGCCAATTCGGCCTTTCCGGTCTCAAAGTCGCCAATCCCAGCGGCTTCAAAACCGCAGAATTCATGAGTTTGGGAAACGCCGGCGTGGCCATCAGCACTGCATCTCTCAACAAGCCTGTAGTAGAGTTGCCCACCCTTTCTCTCTCCACAATTCGTGTCAGTCTGGAACGCACCGGCGGCAAATCAAACTACCAACTCATCCTCGACAATCTTGCAAAACTCAAATCTGGTTCGCCCTCAAGCCAGGGCGGTAGCGAGAAAAAGTTCGTCATCAAAGATCTCACGATCACCGATGTCAAAGTCCATCTCGATCTCCTGGGAATCGGCGGTGAACTGACGGCACTCGATGTCCCGATTGACAAGATCTCGCTGAAAAACGTTGGTAGTGATGGATCCGGTGTTGATGCAGGTGAACTTACTGGCGTCGTCATCCGCGCTGTCCTCGCCGCGGCGGTAGAAAAGGGCGGCGGCGCTATCCCATCCGATGTCGCAGGCGAACTTACATCGCAACTTGCCAAACTCGGAAATCTGGGAGACATTGGCGTGCAGGCAGCCGGACAAGTAACCAAATCGGTCACTGAACTTGGCAAGGCAGTGGACGGAATTGGTAAGCAAGCCGAAAAGACGGCGGATGAATTGAAAAAGGGGATCGAGGGGCTATTTCCGGGAAAGAAATAGGGTCGAAGATGCCGCTTTCTGGCGTTTTGAGTGCGCCATAGGCATAAAAATTGTAGATAAGTGGATATAAAAGTCTTGTATTGTGCTATCATGCAGACATGGAAAGGGTTACTCCATGGTTGGGTCGAACCTCGGCCCAGTTCAATCAGCACACCGCTACGGGTCTGCATGGCCCAGGTCCGCTCGATGAGCTGCATCCGCCGCTGACAGAGCGAGACGCGATGATTGAGGCTGAGGCGTGCCTGCAATGTGGCGGGCCAGGCCAACCGGCACCCTGCGTCAGCGCGTGTCCAACCGGGATCGATATCCCCGGCTTCATTCGCGATATTGCCCAGGGCGTTCCAGTAGAAGCGGCACGCAAGATATTCAGTGCCAACATACTGGGTGCCAGCTGCGCCCGAGTTTGCCCGGTACAGGTGCTTTGTCAGGGTCAGTGCGTTCTGCATAAGGAAGGCCGCCGCGCTATTCAAATTGGATTACTGCAGCGCTTTGCAACCGATCATGCCCTGGAAGAAGATGCGGATGTATTGCCCCCGGTGCAGGACTGCATTCGCACCCAGAGCGTCGCTGTCATTGGCGCGGGGCCTTCGGGCTTGGCATGCGCTTCAGAACTTGCAAGACTCGGTTACCCCGTAACGGTGTATGAATCCCGTGAAATAGCTGGCGGGCTGATTACCCATGGCATCGCTCCCTATAAGCAGATCATCGATCCATTACCCGCAGAAGTAGAACGGATCCGACGGCTGGGAGTGACGTTCCATTTCAACGTCAGTATCGGCAAAGAAGTCACAATCGAACAATTGCGACGCGCGCATCACGCGATCTTCCTCGGGGTTGGAATGGGTGAAGACATGCCCGCTCGAATCCCAGGCGAAGAACTTCCGGGTGTCTTTGATTCGCTCCCATTCGTTGAAGCCCTGAAGTTTTCGTTTACCGAGCAATTGTCCATTCGCTCACCAATTGCCGTCATCGGCGGCGGCAACACCGCCATCGACGTCGCCCGCGAAGCAGTGCGCATGGGTGCAACCGATGTGCAAATGCTCTATCGCCGAACCCAGGATCAGATGCCTGCCTACAAGCACGAAATCGAAGAAGCACTCGCCGAAGGTGTGAAGATCATCGAACTGGTAGCGCCTCTGGAGATTCTCGGCAATGGCCGCGTCAGCGGTGTACGTTGCAATCGAATGCGACTTGGCAAGGCCGACGCATCGGGTCGCCCCAGGCCCGAACCCATCCCAGGCTCTGAATTCACTATTGAAGTTCACACAGTTATCAAAGCCATTGGACAGCGCCCGCGCGATGAGTTCTTCGCAGCCTTTGGAGTACAAACTAAGGACGGAAAAGTCACCGTGAACGCAGATCTTCAGACCAGCGATCCAACCTGCTTCGCCGGTGGCGATTGCCTCAGCGGCGGCTCCACAGTGGTCGCCGCAGTGCGAGATGGCAAGCGAGCTGCACACGGAATTGATCGTTTCCTGACCGGCCATCCGCGCCCGCCTGCGGCGATATTGCCTCCAAAGCACGTGCAGAGTGACAACGGCACGATTCGGCATTATCAGGGCGATTATGCCCTCAACACGGCCCCCGCCCTCTGCAAAGGTTGCGATATTTGTGTGAAGGGTTGCCCTACCGACACCCTGGCACTCGACGTGCAGGGACACATCGTGGTCAAAGACGTCGGAACCTGCGTGTTCTGCGGCATCTGCGAGGCGCGTTGCCCTGACTTTGCAATCTGGACCGCCCGCGGCCACTCGGCCCGCGCATTGCCCAACATCGAGGTGCCCACATGAGATCTCAGCGGCTTGTTCAGGGAAACGAAGCGTGTGCGCACGGCGCTCTGTATGCAGGATGCTCGTTTTTTGCGGGCTACCCAATCACGCCCAGCTCAGAAATCATGGAGATTCTCGCCCAAGAGATGCCCGCGCGTGGCCGCACGTTCATTCAACTCGAAGACGAAATCGCCTCGATCTCCGCCATCATCGGCGCTGTCTGGGGTGGTGCCAAAGTACTTACCGCCACCAGCGGCCCGGGGTTCTCGCTCATGCAGGAGGGTCTCGGCTACGCCTCTATTACCGAGACGCCATGCGTCATTGTCAACTGTCAGCGGTGGGGGCCTTCCACCGGCCAACCGACCAAAGCCGCCCAGGGCGATGTATTTCAGTCAATATGGGGAACACACGGCGATCATGCGGTCATCGTCCTGACCGCATCGCACGTGCGTGATGTCTTTGAGATGACAGTCAAAGCGTTCAACTTTGCCGAGCAATACCGCGTGCCTGTGGTGCTCCTCATTGACGAAGTACTCGCTCACATGCGCGAAAACATCTACTGGCCAGCCCCCGGCGAAATCGAAGTGGTCGAGCGTCGGTGTCCTTCCAACATCAAGACTTTCAAGCCCTTTGTCGGCAAAGCGACCGCCGCTTCGCCAAGCGAATTCCTGCCCTTTGGTGCTGGCCGTCGATTCCATGTCACCGGACTGGCTCATGGAGCTGACGGATTTGCGGTGCACGGTGATGCCGCCGGCAACGAGTTACAACGCATGGTCAACAAGGTGCAGAAAGATGTTCGAAAACTCAGCCTGGTAGAAGAATACAAACTCGACAAAGCCCAAGTAGCAATCGTAAGTTACGGAATCACAAGCCGACCAGCCAAAGCCGCGGCAGACCAGCTCCGTAGCGCGGGCATTCGCTGCGGCGTTCTCGACATGAAGACTCTCTGGCCATTTCCCGACCACCGTATCGCCGAATTGGCGAGTCGCGTGGAACGAATTCTGGTTCCGGAATTAAACCTCGGGCAGATCGTTCGCGAAGTCGATCGCGCGGCCAATGGTCGTTGCGAAGTGAAGCATTTCGGCAGGATCGATGGAAATCTCATGACACCGGAACAGATTGCCGGCGCGATGACCGCGGGTCTGGAGGTCGCCCAATGAGTGTGCAATATCGTCAGTTTCTCCGCCTTCCCCAGCTGCCGCACGTGTGGTGCCCGGGCTGCGGCAATGGGTCGATCGTCAAAGCACTCCTCGAGGCCATCGGTGGCCTGGGGTTGGATCAAGACAAAATTGTCGTGGTCAGTGGCATCGGCTGCTCCGGACGTACGCCGTTCATTCTTGATTTCAACACCATGCATACCACTCACGGGCGTGCACTGGCGTTTTCAACGGGAATAAAGCTCGCCAACCCTGACCTGAAAGTCATCGTTATCATGGGCGATGGTGACGCATCCGCCATCGGCGGCAACCACTTCATTCACGCCTGTCGTCGCAACCTCGATCTGACAGCCCTGGTTTTCAACAACGGCATCTACGGGCTTACCGGCGGACAATTGGCCCCCACAACCCCCGAAGGCAAACGCAGTACAACTTCAATGACCGGCAGCATTGAGCAGGCGTTCGATCTGGTACGTCTGGCTCTTGGAGCGGGAGCGGGCTTTGTCGCAAGGACAACGTCGTTTGATCACAAGCAAATGGTGTCGTTCATGACGCGAGCACTCTCTCACAAAGGCTTCGCCTTTGTCGATGTGATAACATCCTGTCCAACATACTTCGGGCGTATGAATGATGTTACACAACCTTATGACATGCTGGAATACATCCGCGACACGACCGTGCCGATGGAAGACTTCGAGGCCTGCGATCAGGAGCCTCCGCCCAGCGTGCTTCCGACCGGTATCTTCCGTGAAACCGAGCGGCTTGAATACTCCGCGCTTTACGCCCAACGCCGCGATGTCGCGATGGCCGCCGCAGAACGGAGTCGCACATGAGTACCCCCGTGCAGGTGCGATTGAGTGGGTCCGGAGGCCAGGGCCTGATTACCGCCGGAGTCATCCTGGCAGAGGCAGCCATGCTCGATGGACGAAACGTCGTGCAGACACAGACCTATGGACCAGAGGCACGCCTCGGGTCGAGCAAGTCCGAGGTCATTATTTCTGCCGGCAGCATCGCCTATCCGCAAGTGACTGTTCCAGATGTTCTTGTCTGCCTCTCAACCGAGGCGGCTCAGA
>SXOY01000108.1 GCA_005776545.1 Planctomycetia bacterium
CAACTTTGAAGCAGTCCAGTTGTTTGACAAAGAAGGCGCACTTTTGATGAGCTTTGGACATGAAGGAACCGGACCGGGAGAATTCTGGCTCCCTGCGGGAATACACATCGATCCAACCGGCAGAGTCTTTGTAGCAGATTCCTATAATAGAAGAATTCAGGTTTTCCAATACCTGCGCGAGGGGACAGGCAAATGACACTCAAGCCACACAACATCGTCCAATTCTTAGCTCTTGTGGTTGTGTTGATCACCTCGCAAGTAGCCGGTCAGACCATCAGTGTTCTCGACAGCCCCCACGACCTCTCAGCCGGAAGCCGCTCGGAGTTGCGTGCAGCAAGCGAAGATCAAGTCTGCATTTTCTGCCACACCCCCCACAATGCCTCTCCCGTAGGGGCACTGTGGAATCGCAGTCTTTCGCCTCAGGCATATACGGTCTATACAAGTCGCGCGCTCAACGCCCATCCGGGCCAGCCGACCGGAAGTTCCAAACTATGCCTCTCCTGCCATGATGGAACTATCGCTCTGGGAAGTCTCTTGTCTGCCGCTACTCCCGTGCAGATGTCTGGTGGCATCACAAGTATTCCAAGTGGGCGATTGGCAAATCTTGGTACCGACTTGCGCGATGACCACCCAATTTCGTTTCAATTTGACTCAGCATTGGTAGGGGCCGACCCCAAACTTCGCGATCCATTAGGCCTGCCACACTCGATTCAACTCGATGACAATCGGGAATTACAATGCACCACATGCCACGATGCTCATAACAACGCCTTTGGGAAATTCCTGGTCATGCGAAACACAAACTCCGAATTGTGCATTTCGTGCCATCAAATGGGAATCACCGATGTAACCGGGCACAACCAATGCACAAATTGCCACCAAGCCCACACTGCGCCCAGCGGCCCATATTTGTTACGCCGCCAGACTGTTACTCAGACATGTCTCTCCTGTCACGATGGCTCAAACCCGTCAGCGCTGAATCTCTCAGGGGATATGCATAAGTCGTATGTTCACGATACCAACAGTCCGGTGGATCCCAATGGATCGCCCAATCAGTTCACGACATGCACTTCGTGCCACGAGCCTCATTCAATTATGCGCGGGATCGGAGCGACCCCGCCCTTGACCACCGGTCCACGGCGCACAGCTTTTGGACGCCTAGGTAAAATTGGCGGCGTCAATGTCTCTGGAACCCCGATGGCGGTTGCTTCCGCAGAACACGAGGTCTGCTTCAAGTGCCACGGAGATAACAACCCGGTTACTCCCACAATCGCCAGACGACAACCGCAACTCAATATGCGTCTGCAGTTCAGCCCCTCCGCTGTCTCGTTCCATCCAGTTGGGCGGCCTGGCGTCAGCTCTGAAGTGCCAAGTCTGAAACCCGGTTGGAACACTTCCAGTACCATGCAATGCAGCGACTGCCACGCGTCTGACACCGGTACCACAGCGGGCGAGCACGGCTCAAACTGGTCCGGATTGCTCGTCTCCCGATACAACACAGTCGACAACTCTTCCGAAAGCGCAACTGCCTATGCACTGTGCTACCGGTGCCATGACCGTACCAATATCCTCGACGACCGCTCGTTCAAGGAACACAAAAAGCACATCGTCGACCTGCGTACTCCATGCTCCGTCTGCCATGATTCCCATGGAATTGCCTCCAGCAACGGCAGTGTCACTCGCAATTCACATCTGATCAACTTCGCGACCAGCGTCGTGACACCTAACAGTGCCGGGAAACTCGAATACCTCGACACCGGCGTCTTCCGCGGCGAGTGCAACCTGCGGTGTCATGGCGAAAACCACTCCCCTGAGCGTTACTAGCCAGGACCGTCTCCAACTTCTCGATTCCTAAAACCAAGATCGCCACGTCCCAGCCATTCCTAAGATTGAGAATCTCCCCCGGTTCTGTGCAGGAAAGGGCCTTATCTGGCTAGGCACGCGGTTTGCATTCAGAAGATGTGCGTCCTTGGTATTCCTACGTCTGGAGCCTTTATGAACAACATCTTCATCGCCTCAATGAGTGCCTTGCTCTGCCTTTCCGCGGGGTCACTCCAACCTGCAAAAGAAGCCAAGCCCGCCGCGGCACCGCAAAAAGCACCCATGCCAGCAGGACACCCCGGTCTCACCAATGACCCCGGCCTTTCCTGGCCCAAAGCACGAGCGGAAGATGTGAACTCGATCGATGCGATTATGGCAGCGCTGTACTCGATCCCGCGTGGCGAGCCGGGCCAGACTCGAGACTGGGATCGGTACCGCTCGCTCTTCTCCCCCGATGCCCGCATGATTCCAGCTCGGCCAACACCCGAGGGTGGCGCAATGGCGATGTTTGTCACCATTACTGATTACATCAGCCTCAACAAGTCCTACTTTGAGAAAGGCGGCTTCATGGACAAAGAAGTCGGCCGCCGCGTCGAGACCTATGGCCACATGGCACAGGTGTGGAGCACCTTTGAATCACGCCATAAGTCAGAAGACCCTCAACCCTATATACGTGGAATCAACAGCGTTCAATTGTTGAAGGATGGCGACCGCTGGTGGGTCGTCAACGTCTTCTGGGATTTTGAAGACGAAAAGAGTCCAATTCCCGCAGAATATCTCCAGTCCCCCAGCAAATAACATCGCATTTCAGGAATAACGCGGATGCCAACCAGAATACTCCTTGTCGAAGATGAACAACTTCTCCGCGAGTCGCTCGCACAACTTCTCACCGATGAAGGGTTTGAAGTTACGCAAGCGGCAAATGGCAAGGCTGGCTACGACGCTGCGCTTATCGAGACCTTTGACTTGGTACTTACTGACATTCGAATGCCGGTCATGGATGGTCTGACGCTGCTCAAGCAGCTTCAACAGGTCATCCCTCAAACGCCAGTGGTGGTCATCACTGGATTCGGAACGGTCGAAAGCGCAGTTAATGCGATGCGAGCTGGTGCCGCTGATTATGTGCTCAAGCCTGTCCAATTCGAAGATGTCCTCATTCGCGTAAAACGAGCTCTTGAATTCGGTGAGATGCGCCGCGATCGTGCCATCCTCACTGAACAGCTCGCTTCTCAAAGTACCTTTCACAATCTCATCGGCGATTCCGCGGCGATGTCCGGGCTGTTCGACCTTGTTCGAAAGCTCTCAACTGTTCGCTCAAGTGTGCTGATCCAGGGCGAATCCGGAACCGGTAAGGAACTTTTCGCCCGCGCAATTCACTACAACGGCGTCACACGCGACAAGCCCTTTATTGCCGTCAATTGCGGAGCGATTCCCGAAAGTCTTATCGAATCCGAACTCTTTGGACATCGCAAGGGCAGCTTCACCGGCGCAATCAAAGATCGAATCGGCTATTTCGAAGCGGCTAACGGCGGCACCCTGTTTCTCGATGAGATCTCGACCCTTCCAATCCAGGTGCAAAGCTCGCTGCTCCGCGTCCTCGAAGAGCGCGTGGTGGTACCCGTTGGCGACACCCGCCCACGGCCCGTCAATGTGCGAATCATCGCGGCGACAAATCAGAATCTCCAGACGCAGTGTCGCGATGGCAAGTTCCGCGAGGATTTGCTCTATCGACTTGATGTCGTTCGTTTGACCCTTCCGCCACTTCGCCAACGTCGCCAGGACATTCCGCTCCTCACGCACCACTTCCTTGATAAATATACAAACCTCATGAACAAGCGCGTCAATGGGATCAGCAATGGCGCGATGCGTGCGATGCTGAACCATGAATGGCGCGGAAATGTCCGTGAACTTGAGAACGTCATCGAACGCGCTGTGATCTTTGCCGAGGGTCGCGAAATCGAACTCCAGGACCTTCCTTTCCAGACTGATCAGTCCGACACAGACACCGGAGAAGACCTCAAACACGCCATCACCCAGTTTGAACGCCAGCACATCATCTACAGCCTGCGGCGGCACAATTACGACAAAACTGAGACTGCCCAGCATCTGGGAATCGGTATCTCAAGCCTCTATCGAAAGCTCGACGAAATGCAGATTCCCAAAGATCCTCCGGAAAAGGAGGGTGACGCCAGTCAGCCCTGAGCGGCGACGACCGGCGGAATGTACTCATGCTTCGGCGCAAACTCCTCATCCGCATCGGTCTACTCGTCGCGTGCTTTGTTGCAGGCGCGGTTGTGGCGATTTCACTTTTGCAGGAAGCCATTTCCGAGGTTGATCGAATCAACCGTGATGCAATCGTCCTGGTCGATGGCGTTCACACCGCCAGCGAATGCGTTGCCGAGATCGAAGATGCTCGCGACGGGCTGCCGGTTTTGCGAACCCAGGGAGATGCCACTGCAGAATCTCGTCTGGCCGAAGCGTTGGCAAATATCGGCAGGCACCCCGTCGTCAGACTCGCCGGTACTTCACAGGCCCAAGCGTACGAACGCGTCCGCATCCTCCTCCCCAAGTTTCTTGATCCTGGAATGATGTCCACCACCGAAACCGGTCTGCTGCGCGCCAGCATGCGCTCCGCGATGCACACGCTGACACATGAGGTGCGGTTTTTTGTGGCGGCCGAGCAGTCGACATTTGGGAAATACTTCCGTGCGTTGGTCCTTTCCCTCACGCTAGCGGCTTTGGTCATGGCCAATGTCGCGGTCTTTGTGTTGCTCCGCACCGCTCAGGTGGTTCTCAATCCTGTCGCTGAGCTTGTCAAAGCAAGTCGCGAATTGGCCGCCGAACACTTTGACCATCGGGTGCACGTCGCGCAGCAGGATGAGTTTGGTGAACTTGCCCGGGCATACAACCGTCTGGCAGAACAGTTGCAGGCGAATGAGGAACACAAGGTCGAAGCGCTGCGCCAACTGGCGGTCACGCTCAACCACGACTTGAACAACGCCATGGCGACAATTGAAATGCAACTCCGCCTGCTCGATCGCCAGTCAGGAAGCAACTCAAATCTTGCTCGCTATTTCCACGACATTCAATCGACGCTTGGACGAATGAGCAGCACCGTCGCATCGCTCAAGCACATTCGTCGCGTGGTGCTCATGGAATATGGGGACGGTCAGAAAATGGTGGACTTGGAACGCTCGGTGGCAGTGCCACAGGTAGATTCTGACAACACACATTCATAGGTTGCGCAAGCCAACACAAAGACTCGGAAGTGGAATCTTCAATGAAACAGCTCCTAGACAAGAACGTGTCCCTCTCCCGCCGCGTGGTACTCTGGCTCGGCAGTATCCAGCTCGCGGTACCGATATTGGTGCTCGTGGCC
>SXOY01000109.1 GCA_005776545.1 Planctomycetia bacterium
CGGCGTGTGCCGGCATTGGCGAAGTTTGGTTGTATAATGTTATTTGCATTCATGGGTGTGTGCGTGTCAAGTGTCCTGGCACCAAGCCTGGAGCGGGGCTTGTTTGGCCCTACGCAGCGCGATCTGTATGTTCTTGGCGGTTCGTATCAGCCCGTGGACAAAGACTCGATACCGGGCTGGGTTGGTGGGCGAACCACGATGGACCCAAACGACGAGCGAAGGCTCCGTAATGAAAGCGGAATGTACTTCAGGGACGGGCAGGCGGTGATTGCAAAGGTGCCGCAGACACCTGCGGAAATCGAGGCTTTTACAGCAACCCTGGCGGCGAGCGAACTTGCAAAGCCGAGCCTGCGAACCTGGTTAGATGGCAACGTTGGAGCAGTGTGGCCAGGGTGGTTTGCAGTGCTTTTCCCGCTGGGTGCAATTGGAGCGGCGTTGATCGATCGGCACTTGCAGGGACGCGGCGTGTATTCGCGAGTCGATTCCATGCCTCGCACACGTGGCGCTGCGATGTACCTGATCAAGTTTGTGGTAGCAATTGCGATGGCAATGGGAATTGCCGTAACGGCGGCGGTGCTGGTGGCGTGGATTGGACTGGATTCGCGTGATTTTATCTTTGGTTCGTTCAGTCAGCGCAACACGCTGGTGGTAGGGATCATGATGGGATTTGCGATCATTCCCATCATATTTACTATTTCTGAAGATGCGATGCGGAGCGTGCCGCCACAATTGCGAACGGCATCACTTGGCGCGGGTGCGACGCCGTGGCAGACTGCAATACGAATTGTGGTCCCAGTTGCAGGGTCCGGGATATTTTCTGCGATCATGATTGGGCTGGGGCGAGCGACGGGTGAGACGATGATTGTCGTCATGGCGACTGGAAATACCGCGAGCATGGATTGGAATCTGTTTTCAGGATTCAGGACATTGTCGGCAAACATTGCAGTTGAACTGCCCGAAGCGGCACAGGATACTACGCACTATCGAGTGCTGTTCCTGTGTGGGTTGGTATTGTTTGTCATGACATTTCTTCTTAATACAAGTGCCGAAATTGTGCGGCAACGAGTACGAAGGAGGAACGCCGCCCTGTAGCGGCAATTGCAATGGGTACACACACTTCACCAAACTCAAAGGGTCAGGGACGGACGGTCGCAGAGGTGTTGCGCAAGCCGGTAAAGGTGCGGACAACGCCGCTGTCAGCGCGAGGTGAACCAGCGGTCTGGTTCATGGGAATGAGCCTGATTTTGTGCCTGGTGTTGATTGCGGGCCTTCTTGGTCGCGTTGTGGCAGAGGGATTGAGTACGTTCTGGCCAGGCGCGATTGAGCGAGTCGCGCTGGATTCGGGGCAGGTATTGCAAGGGGTGCGGACCAAGGATGAATTGGATCCGAGCACAGGGTTGCCGCGGTTTTTGTTGAGAGTGGGAAATCGCGAATTGGGAACGCCCTTTGTGTGGACTGATGAGAAGGCGGTCACGAAGCGGGAGTTTTCGCCGACGAGTGTATTTTTGGAACGGCGGGAGTGGGGGCCGTGGATTGGGGAGCCACACGCGGTTGTGAAGATTGAGTATGAAGCGATGCCGGAATCAGGCGCGTTTGAGGCGGATGGAGTTGCCAACGGCAAAGCTGTGACGCGAAAGGCAACGGTAGATTCTGAAGGGAAAGCGGTCGTAGAAGTCACAACCACGCTCGCGAAGGGGCCTGAGGAATCTTGGACCGAGTTCAGCAGATTGCACGCTGATTCATTAGCCAGGTACGAAGAAACACATTCGCTTACGGAAGGTGAGCTGGGGTGGATTAATACAAAGATCGAACGGACGCGGCTTGCAGTTCGACAGGCAGAGATCAATGCCGTTCGATTGCAACGCGGGGAAGCTCATGGCCTTTCGTGGGCGATGTGGTCGGGGTTGTTGCTGGCAACGGGTGGTGGGATAGCGTTGTGTTTTGGAGTTGGAAAGACTGCGATAAAGCACAAAGCGACATCTCGGTCGTTGGTGATCGTTGCTGCATTGATCGGAGTATGTGCTCTTGTACTAGAAGGTCCGTGGCATCGCAAAGGCATATCTGCGGCAGATCTTGAAGGCATTCGAGCTGAAGCAGCGAGGGAGCGAACCGTTCTGGAAGCAGAGTATCGAGAGGTACTTAAGCGGATTGAGTTGCTTCGGGCTGAAGATCAGAAGTACCGGTTTGTGGTCGTCGAACCCGGCGGGAAATTTGCTCCATTGCGGCAGAGTTCGCCGAACGATCCGATGCTGGTGTCGCAAGTGGTGAGGGCGGTCCGTCCCAACGAATTGTCATTGATCGGGAAGATCGGTGTGTATTTGTCTCGGACCGGCGAGTTCCTGGGTGGGCAGCCGCGCGAAGCGAACACTGAAGGCGGCGTGTTTCCTGTCATATTTGGCACGGTCATCATGACGCTGCTCTTGAGTGCGTTTGTGGTGCCGCTGGGCGTGATTGCGGCGTTGTATTTGCGTGAATATGCAAAGCAAGGTCCTGTGACGAGCGCTATTCGTGTCGCTGTGAACAACCTTGCGGGGGTGCCGAGCATTGTCTATGGCGTGTTTGGACTGGGGTTCTTCTGTTACACAATTGGGTCGTACATTGACCATGGGCCAAATTCCGCCGCGACATTGAACAGATTGCCGTGGTGGTGGATGATTGGTGGGATGGCGCTGCTAGCGATGTTTGCACTTGCAGTAGGTAATTACTTACGTCGTACCCGTGCCACAGAATTGTCGACTTTTGGAAGGACGCTTGGACCGCTGGCGACAATGGCGTGGCTTGGTGCGGCAGGATTGCTCGGCCTTCTCTTTGTTACGACGCCGTACTTTCATGGTTTCTTTGAGGCCCATCAGCCATCGCCGGTGTTCGGCGGTAGGGGGTTGCTCTGGGGGTCACTCACCCTTGCGTTGCTGACGCTGCCGGTTGTCATAGTTGCAACAGAGGAAGCGATTGCCGCGGTGCCCCAGACAATGCGCGAGGGCAGCTACGGAGCGGGAGCAAGCAAATGGCAGACGATTCGTAGAATTGTGTTGCCTCAGGCGATGCCGGGAATCATGACGGGGATGATCTTGGCAATGGCACGAGGGGCGGGGGAGGTGGCACCGCTCATGTTGGTGGGAGCGGTGAAACTTGCGCCTGATCTCCCGGTCAGCGAACATGCACCGTTTGTTCACCCCGAACGCAGTTTCATGCACCTGGGATTTCATATCTACGATCTGGGATTCCAGAGTCCAGATTCAGAGGCCGCACGGCCATTGGTTTGGACGACCACGCTGCTGCTGATTTCAATTGTCCTTGTACTGAATCTCGCCGCGATCATCATCCGCAGTCGTTTGCGGTCGAAATTGATCGGGTCGGCAGTTTGATGTGACTGGAGCGGAAGAATGCCGGCCATGGCTGAAGAACAACCTCCAATCCTGACAGCTCGAATCACGGGCGCTCGACCTGCGCCAGAAGGTAAATCTGCAGGCCGCAAATATGAAGTGATTGAGGCAATTCGAGCCAATGCTCCGTTTCAGTCCGTCATGGACCCCGACCTTGCCAAAGAAGATGCGATTTTGCAGGTCGAGAAATTTTCGTTGTGGTATGGTGCAAGTCAGGCACTCCACCAGATTTCGATGCCTGTACCACGATTGAAAGTGACTGCGCTCATCGGGCCATCAGGGTGTGGAAAATCGACGTTGCTGAGATCCGTCAATCGACTCAATGATCTAGTCGATGGAGTGAGAATTGGCGGCAAGATGTTGCTCAACGGGCAGGAGATATATGAAGATTCGGTTGATGTGATCGACCTTCGCAAGCGGCTTGGAATGGTGTTTCAGAAGGCGAATCCATTCCCGATGTCGATCTTTGAGAATGTGGTATACCCGCTTCGCATTGATGGTGAGCGACGCGCTTCGGTTTTGGCGGAAGCTTGCGAACGTGCATTGAAGGCCGCGGCGATCTGGGATGAAGTGAAAGATCGACTTAAAGGCTCCGCACTCGCGCTCTCAGGCGGACAGCAGCAACGACTTTGCATTGCAAGAGCGGTGGTAGCTGATCCCGAGTTGATTCTGCTCGATGAGCCTTGTTCAGCGCTCGATCCGATTGCGACACTGAGAATCGAGGAGCTGATACATGAGATCAGCCGCCGCTACACGGTTCTTATTGTGACGCACAACATGCAGCAGGCGGCACGGGTAAGCGATTACACGGCATTTATGTACCTGGGCCGATTGGTGGAACTGGCAAAAACCCGCGATGTTTTCCAGAATCCAAAGCTTCCTGAGACAGAAGACTATGTAACTGGCCGATTTGGGTAATACGGGGAGTGAGTAGACAGGTCAGTACAGCGACTGAGCAGTAAAATCTGCTACGATGTGGCCGGGTTTGGCGCGTGTGAATTCTGATGTAATTGGAAGGCATCCACAGCGATAAATCTGGTGAAATTGGGTCAGTAATAGGGCCTTTGAGCAAGGATGGTTATGACTTCTGTTCCTCGCGGCGTGACAGCCTCAACCAATTCATGGAGTTCGGAATGGCTGGAGGCTCAGTACTCCCAATACAAGGCCGATCCGGCTTCGGTCTCTGCGGAAACTCGCGCGTATTTCATGGGGTTTGAGCTTGGGTTTGGCAATAGTTCGCAGGTCGCCCCAACCCAGACCACCGGTTCAGGGCACAAGCCGTGGCTGCTCATCGATTCATATCGTCGATTTGGACACGTGCAGGCTCGGACGGACCCATTTGGACAGCCACCAGAGAAAGCTCCGGAACTTGATCTAGGCTCACTTGGGATCACTACAAGCGATTTGGCAATGGCTGTTGATGGGGCTGCACTTGGGTTCCCGGGTGTGAAGAGCCTCGGGGCGCTGCGAGATGCACTTGAAGAGCGCTACTGCGGGAACATCGGCGTTGAGTTCATGTATGCAGAGACCGCCGCGGAACGAGAGTTTTTTCTCAAACGCATCGAAGGTGGATTTGCGGCACCGAATTACAGCAACGCTCAACGCGTCAGTATTCTCGAGAATCTGACATGTGCGGAAACGTTTGAGTCATTCATACAGAAGCGTTATCCCGGAGATAAGCGATTCAGCCTGGAAGGCGGCGAGACTGCGATTCCAGTGATGGAAGCGTTTATTACTCAGGCAGGGTTGGGTGGGGTTGAAGAAATCGTCATCGGCATGGCGCATCGCGGGCGATTGAATGTTTTGAACAACATCATGGGGAAGACCTACGAACAGATCTTCACTGAGTTTGAAGGAAATTACGAGCCAAGTTACGTGCATGGTGGCGGCGATGTGAAATACCATCGCGGGTATTCGGGGACGCGGAAGACGGCTGCGGGGAAAGAGTTGCAGTTGACTCTTTGTTCGAATCCGAGCCACCTTGAAGCAGTGAATCCTGTTGCCTTGGGAAGAGTCCGCGGCAAGCAACGCATGCGTGGCGATACGGAACAACGGGCAAAGGTCCTGCCGATCTTGATCCACGGCGATGCGGCGGTGATTGGTCAGGGAGTAGTAGCAGAAACTCTCAACATGAGCCAGCTTGAGGGATACACCGTTGGCGGAACGCTGCATTTGATTGTGAACAACCAGATTGGGTTTACAACCGTGCCGGGCGATTCTCGCTCGACGCGCTACTGCAGTGATGTTGCAAAGCAGGGCAATTCCCCTGTGTTGCATGTCAACGGAAACAATCCAGAGGCGTGCGTATGGGCTGCGAGTATTGCCTTTGAGTATCGTCAGATGTTCAACAAAGACATCTGGATCGATATGGTGTGCTGGCGCAAGTACGGACACAATGAGCAGGATGAGCAGAGCTTCACGCAGCCAATTCTCGCGAAACTTCTCAAAGATCAGCCCAGTGTCTTGAGTAGCTATGCACAGAAATTGCTCGCTGAAAAGGTGATTACAACCGCAGATGCAGAGGCGATTTTCAATCGACTGGAAGCCGCGTTGGATGCAGCACAACAGTCGGTGAAGAAGTCTCCAAAGTCACCAACGATTGATCCGGGTGGTCATCGCTGGAAGGGATTTGTCGGGACCTATTCACACGATGTGGTGGACACAGGTGTCAAGCAGGACGTTCTGGCAGAGATCGCCACGGGTCTGGGCAAGGTGCCGGACAACTTTACAGTGAATCCGAGATTGGCGAAATCCAAGCTGCTTGAACTGCGTGCGGAACTTGCTAAATCAGAAGAGATTTCGCACAACGATGCGGAACTGCTTGCAATCGGGTCACTCCTGCTCGAAGGGGTTCCGGTGCGACTGTCGGGTCAGGATGCTCGGCGCGGGACATTCAGCCAGCGCCATTCTGCACTGTACGACTACATTACCGGCGAGCGGTTTATCGGCCTCAACAACATGCGTGAGTTGGGGCAGGAAGGTACGGACCATCAGCCGCTTACAAAGGGCTCGGATGGACGGCCGCGCCAGGCGAAGTTCTGCGTATATGACAGTCCATTGTCGGAAGAGGCGGTGCTTGGTTTTGACTATGGGTACAGCATGACCGATCCAACCATGCTGGTGATCTGGGAAGCGCAATTCGGAGATTTCTGGAACGGCGCTGAGGCCATCGTCGATCAGTTCATTGCATCAAGTGAGTTGAAGTGGAATCGGTGGTCGGGCTTGGTGATGATGTTGCCTCATGGATACGAAGGCGCTGGCCCTGAACATTCATCAGCCCGAATGGAACGCTTCTTGCAATTGTGCGCGAACGACAACATGCAAGTGTGCTATCCCTCCACGGCAGCACAGCATTTTCATATGCTGAGGCGGCAGTTGAAACGGAACTTCCGTAAGCCATTGATTGTGATGACGCCAAAAAGCCGGTTGCGTACGCCAAGCAGCAAATGGCAAGATTTCACAAAGGGCGGCTTCCAGGAGGTCATTGATGACCCCAAGTTTGTCGGGGGCAGCGATCGAAAGAAAGTGACGCGGGTTATTCTGTGTTCCGGCAAATTCTACTTTGAACTGGACGAACGCAGGACACAATTGAACCGGACCGACACTGCGATCATTCGACTGGAGCAGCTCTATCCGCTGCACGAGAAGCTGTTGGTCGAGACCCTTTCCCGTTATCCGAATATCAAATCGCATATCTGGGCACAGGAAGAGCCTCGCAATATCGGAGCGTATGTCTACATGGCCGACCGCATGAAATTCCGCCCATTTGGATTTGATCTTGAATACATGGGACGCGAGGCGAGTGCCAGCTCCGCTACCGGCGGCAAGTACAAACACCTTGAACAGCAAGAGGCGATTCTTGCTGGGGCCATTGGATCGGCCGCAACTTCGGGCACAACCAAATCCGGCGGCGACACCAAACACTCAACAACAGCAGCAAACCGCTGAGTTGGCGTCTATTAGAGTTTTCATTATTCTGCAGGAAGCATCGATATGGCCACAAACATTGTCATTCCAACCGTCGGCGATTCGGTTACTAGTGGTGTCATCGGCCGCTGGAATAAGAAGGTCGGTGATTTTGCGCAACGAGATGACATATTGCTTGAACTTGAGACTGACAAGGTAACGATGGAGATTCGCGCAGACGCTGCGGGAACCGTTCGCCATCTCGCCAAAGAAGGTGACACGGTAAATGTCGGGCAGATCGTCGGAACGATAGAAGAGGGTGTAGCCCCGGCAACCGCCACCCCATCTGCGGCTGCACCAGCAGTGGCAAATGTGTCGGCAACGAAGGCCTCGCCAGCAGTTGCATCGGAAGTACGCGCGACCCCGCTTGCTAAACGCACCGCGGAAGACCTTGGCGTGAATCTGGCGAGCGTACCTGCCGCGACCGGAGTTGGTCATCGAGTTTCACAGAAAGATGTTGTTGAGTTTGCTCAGGCCAAGCCAGCGACCACCACAGCGAGTGCCCCGGTGACTCCCG
>SXOY01000110.1 GCA_005776545.1 Planctomycetia bacterium
AACACATCTGGCTTAATGACAATCGCTCGTGCCAGAGCCACGCGTTGCTGTTGTCCGCCCGACAACTGTGTTGGGCGCCGCGCGGCGTACTCCTCCATTCGCACCATCGCCAACGCTTCGTGAATTCTCTGCTCCTGCTCCTTCGCAGACACCTTACGAATATCCAGTCCAAACGCCACGTTCTGCGCCACGGTCATATGCGGCCAAAGCGCATAACTTTGGAACACCATCCCCGTGTTGCGAGTGTTCGCGGGTGCCCACGTCACATCGCGCCCGTTGAGCAACACCGTGCCGCTATCCGGCTCGATAAACCCCGCGATGATTCGCAACAACGTCGTCTTTCCGCACCCCGACGGTCCAAGCAGAAAAAACAACTCTCCGGCCTCTATCTCAACATCCACCGCTTTCAGCACAATTGTGCGGCCATCCACCGCGCCCACGCTCCCAGGCAGGGCCGGAAAAGTCTTTGTAATCTTCTCGATGGAAATAGATGTCTTCAAGGCCAAGAGGATAGGAGTCGCTTGCACCGCCCGCCCGCTTCAAGACATCTAGTATTTCACATGCGGCCCGCCGAACTCGTCAAACTCGCAAACCTGCGAAAAGCACCTGCACGCGACTTTGCGCTCGGCCTCCCGCTTGCCGCCGAATTCAAAAACATACAGGCTCGCCATCGCCAACTTGGTAAGGTTGGCGCCGCTTGGAGCGTTGTTGTCCCCGATGACATCAAATCCGCTTGTGCAATTATCTCCTGTTCCCGCGGCGTACTCACCATCCGCGCCCGCGACCACGCCGCACGTTTCGAATTTGATCGCTGGCTTCGCAGTGGCGGCAAAGATGCACTTGCCGCTGCCGGCGGCAAACTCAAATCCGTCAAGGTACTTTGTTCTTGACTGGTCAGATTGATGTTGACCGCGCGAGTATTTCCGCACTCCCCTACCATCCCGCCCTCATGACCACAGAAACTCCAGCATCCGGTGGCGAACGACTTGAATCTCAGCGGCGTGAAAACCGCGAACTCTCCCGCGCCCTGGGTAGAAATCCATATGGCCAGCGCACAAAAGACCTCGTGGCGCTGGGTGAAGCCAAGGCTGCATACGACGCCGCAGCTGATGAACTCCACAAAGCTAATAGCAAGACTCCGGGCTTTGCCGATCCGCGTCCTGAAGTTGCTGTCGCCGGACGCGTCATGCTGCTGCGCGACAATGGTAAACTCCTCTGGATCAATCTCCGCGATGATACCGGCGATCTGCAAGTAGCCGTCTCGCAAAAAGATGTTTCCGAGGCCGACTTCAAACTCGCAAAACTCATCGATGTCGCCGATGTCATCATCATCCGTGGTAGACTCATGAAGACCCGGACCGGTGAAGTCACGGTCTGGGCATCTTCGGTCGAGCCTGCGGCCAAGAGCCTGGTCCCGCCGCCATCAAAACACGATGGATTGCAAGACATCGAAATCCGGTATCGTCGGAGATACACCGACCTATGGGCAAACCCACAAGGGCTATCTGTTTTCAAACTGCGATCCAAGATCGTCTCCCGCGTCCGCCAGACTCTCACCACGCGCCAGTTTCTCGAAGTAGAAACTCCCATGATGCAGACGCTCGCCGGCGGCGCAGCCGCTCGTCCGTTCATGACACACATGAACGCGCTCTCGATTAACCTGTTCTTGCGCATCGCGCCCGAGTTGTACCTCAAACGCCTCCTCGTTGGCGGACTGCCCCGTGTATATGAAATCAATCGCAATTTCCGCAACGAAGGACTCGATAAGCAGCACAATCCTGAGTTCACCATGCTCGAGGTCTATGAAGCATTTGGTGATTGCACAACCGTCATGGATCTGACCGAGGCGATCATCCGCGATGCAGCGATGTTTGTCGCGCGCCAAAGCGAATACACCTCGCTCTATCCAGAGGTCGATGTTTCCAGCATGAAACTGCCATTTGGCGATGTGGTCATCGACTATGGCACGCCGTTCGCGCGAGTCACATACGCCGAGTTGTTCGAGAAAACTCTCGGCTTCCCCATGACCGACATCGACCGCGCTCGCAAGGCCGCCATTGAACACAAGGTACTTTCACCGGAAGCGGCGGGCAAACTCGATGAAGTGCTTGTTATTAACGATCTGTTCGAGCGACTCGCTGAAAAGACAATTGATCCGGCCAAACCCACATTTATCATGGAATATCCAGCCGCGATTTCGCCGCTCACGCGACCCAAGGCTTCAAACCCTGTTGTTGCAGAGCGAGCCGACCTCTTCATTGGCCACATGGAGATAGCCCCCCACTACACTGAACTCAATGACCCCGATGTGCAGCTCGCAAAATTCACCGAGCAGCTCAAGGGTCTCGATGCTGAAAAAGCCGCCGAAGAAAACACCTATCGCAACCTCGATGAAGATTTCATCAACGCGCTCAAGGTCGGAATGCCCCCCGCCGGCGGCATGGGTCTGGGCATTGACCGCCTTGTCATGCTCCTGACCAATCAGCGAACCATTCGCGATGTCGTGCTCTTCCCACTCATGCGTCCCCAGTGACTACGTTCGTCAACACAGTTATATTAGCCGTACTGTCATCTATTTGTTAGTTTGTACATATTTCAAAAGTTTTCCACGTTGTTCCGGCTCAAGTTCTGCTGAAATGGCCAGGAAGAGCACCGTCTTGTCTTTCGATGTGGCCGGCGTTTTGATGTGCGCCTGTGCAAACTCCAATGTCAGTTTCCGCACATTCGCCTCCTGCTGTTCATTGAGGTTCAATTGTTGAACAAACTCATTGAGCTTTCCCTGTCCCTCAGAAATCACTCGTTCGTACGCCCGCTTCACATCCTGACCAAACTGCTCAAGTCCGATCTTGAACATTGCACCGACCCGGTCAGGTTTCTTGCCGCGTTTCTCGTCAGCACCACGATCCGCTGTCTCCTGTTCCGCGATCTGGGCCTCGCGATACTCCTGGACCAGATGAGTGAGCTCTTTTTTCTGATCCGTCGACAAAACCGCGCCAACCGTTTCCAAAAGCCGCCCGTGCTGACGAATTGGTTCTGCTTTTTCGAATGCCTCTCGCAACAGCATTCCCTGATCCTGCTTGTTTCCACTTGCGTTTGCAGTTGAAAACCGCAACAACAAATCAAGGTTGTCCCGAACAAACAAATCAAGCAGCAACGATCGCTCCGCAATCGTTTTGTCGACCTTGGCACGGGTTACTTCGTCTAATCTCAGAAGTGGAACCGCTGCTTCCTCAGGCGAAATCTCCAATCGGCGCAATCGGCCGTCAAAATCTCTTTCCACAAGCGAACCCCGTTTGACAGCGGCCTCGACTTTCGGTCCCCTTAGCTCGTTCTGCGAATCAGTTGGAGGCTCCGCACCGGCACTTAAGCAAAAGCCACCAGCGGCTATCAAAACGACCACCCCTCGACAATCGAATTTCACCATTGCACTCTCCCACCGTCTTGTTATTCACTTCCGATCAGGCGGAACGACAATACAATTGATTGGGCCTCCGGTCCCCCACGTTTCTCGTTCGGTTCGCTTTGGCTCTTGCTAACACAACGCTTACGCTTAGTCCTATAACTCACAAGCTCTGTTTCTAACGCCACTGTTATAGCAACCGGTAGCTTCCCAAGTGTTTTCCAGAGAAACCTCACATTTACCAGTAGGATTCTCTTGCGCTTTCTGTTAAAATCCCAGTGGCGGAATGTGTGTGTTCACTGCCGCCGATTCCCGCATCAGCCGATTCAATCAACGCTCGCTTACAGCGCGAAAGTTCATTCGCGGTCCTTTGGTCCTTGCAATACTGGAGTTTCCTGCATGCATCGTTCACTTCGTCCGACCCCAATTTCCGCGGCGATCATCGCCGCCTGTGCTGGCCTCGCGGCAGCTCAACCCGCCAACAACGCCTGTAGCTCCGCCGCGATCTTGACTGTACCAGGTAATACTGCGGGTACAAATGTTGCCGCTACCACCGACGGCACGGTTTGCGCTAGTGGCAGCCTCGATGTCTGGTATACATACACCCATCCAGTTGGCCAGCCGACCAGGCAACTCACACTAAGTACATGCGGCGGCGCCGCATTTGACACAGTGGTTGCAGTTGTTGCGTCCTGCGGCGGCGCAAACCTGGTATGTGTTGACGATTCCTGTGGCTTGCAGAGTACCGTTCAGTATAACGTGGTTGCAAATACAACATATTATATTAAGGTAGCAGGATATAACGGTGCAACCGGCACGTTCACGCTGAACGCCACGTTAGCAGACGCGCCACCTCCACCGCCAACACCACTTCCACAACCGCCCAACCCACCACTGGTCACCGGCCCAGACATTGTTGTAGGAGATCTGATTGATATTGCCAGCTATGGCGTATCGGGAGCCTACTCCGCCTACTCCGTCGGCACTACTTCTTGTAACTACGGCAATGCCAACGTCTCATGGGTTGCCAATACCAATCAACATCCGGTGATCGGTCAAAATTTCTATCGCTACGCAAACAACAGATTTGAAATGGTCGGAATTTCGTGGCTTAAACATGGATTCACCGCTCTCACTCAAAGCCTTTGCCACACCTGCAGCGGCGTCGGTGGCGCAGTTCTCGGTGTAGGTTGCTCCGATCCATACGGTGCCGGTCTCAACGGAAGTCAAGGCGGCCTCGGCCCGCGCAGCCATGTAAATGCGACGAACGGCTATTACCCGTATCCATTCACTACCCCTGGTGCTGGGTACGTTGTACCTGCGGCCGCCGAACCAACCATCGGACGTCGACTTCAAGTTCTAACGACCGAATTGGCCACAGCTGGCCGCTATTTCGCCGAGTGTCAGTACATTAATGCTGACGAAGCGACATACAACGGCGCGACGCTTGCCACAAACGGACTCAACAATGTTTCATATCGCGAAGTCTTTTTGGTAAACGGCGTGCTTCAGGGCGCAAGTTACTGGGTCGGCAATACCGCCCGCGGCTGGCCCGCATTGAAGGCGTGGACATATCTCGATCCGACAGTCGTGCTCAACTCCTACAGCCCCACCGTTAGCACAGTTACTTCGGCAACAAACCCAACGCTTATCAATGTTTCAACCCGTTACTGGGTTGGTGCAAAAGTGGTTGACAATGGCAACGGAACTTGGACGTACAACTACACTGTATTCAACCTCAACAGCGATGTTGCAATGGGTAAGTTCGAATTGCCGGGAACCAATATCACGGCATCCGCGCCCTATCAACGTACCCCCTACTACCACTCAAGCGAACCCGCGACTTTCAACGATGCCTGGGCATACACGGCCGATGCTAACGGCGTTCGTTGGAATACGCCACAGACCTTTGCACAGAACTCTAACTCCTCTGCCCTTCGCTACTCAACCGCGGCAACGTTCTCCGTCACAACCAACACCGCCCCAGTCACCGGAACCGCCAAGTTGTACTACTTCAAGAACAATGGCTCGCTCGACCTGACCAACCTGCCAATT
>SXOY01000111.1 GCA_005776545.1 Planctomycetia bacterium
GGCATTTTTTGCGTTTACTGATGTGATTCTGACCCATAATAAGTCAATTAAGGAACCGCGTCACGTTATGGTCAACTTTCCTAAAGAGCCAGTGGTGATTTGGGAGTTTTCCGTCGGAGGGATAATCAAATCGGGGTTGGCGGACCTGAGTTTCATTAGCGAGAAGGGCCTTGCAAACGTGCGGCAGCGTGCTCAACTCGGTCGGTTCACGCAGATAGGCGGGAAATCTGAACGCGAGATCACATCCTATCTGCGCGGCCTCGACAGAATTGGCCTTATTCGTGCGTATACCTTGCCAGCAAGTCAAGCGGTAATCGCAATGTCTGAATTCAGGCGGACGAATATTTCTTTCTCAACGCTCTTTCCTGATATTGACGGCATCTCACAACACATAATGTTTGACTACAGGCTTGAAGCGTTGGCGGAGCACGGTACATCGATAACTCAAATGGCTGATGAAATTTGTCAGCAGATCATGCAGTCCCCCAAGCAGCGTTCGGTTGTGAGTGGCGGTGTGAAGAGCACCCAGATTGAGGCAAGTACAACAAAGCAGTCAAGCGGACATCCGCTATGGGCGCGGTGAACAGGTGCTACGCCCCAAAAACAAGAGGAGGCGGCTTTAAAAAGCCGCCTCTCTTCCAAAAAATGCCCAGGAGAGGACTTGAACCTCCATGCCCTTTCGGGCGCTCCCACCTCAAGGTAGTGCGTCTGCCAATTTCGACACCTGGGCTTCTGAATTTGGGAGGGAAATATACGCGCCACTTGGCCCATTACCAACTGAATTGGACGAATGTTCTCGCTGGCCCTACTAGATTCCTCACATTCCGGTGTTTTGGTCCGCTCTTGCCTATGCTTGGCGCGAATCTCGGACCTTTCAGGACTTTCGAGATTGTTCAAGGATTCTCTATGATGGCGGCACAACACAACTCGGCAACTGGGCCGGCAACTGGGCCAGCAACAGGGCCGCCAGACGCAGTCAAAAAGCTCTTTGTTCGGGTCGCGGAGAACGCGCGGGCTGCCGGTGTCTTCGCGTCGGTGGAGGTGGTGGGGACAGGCGACCGGGTGGACTGTGCGGCACTGGAGGCGGCGGCTCCTGCGAACTACGGCGCAGAGTTTGATCATGCCAAAGCCGCGGTGTATGTGGGATTGACCATGGCCGATCGCTGGTTGAGCGAGTCGATCGAGTCGCAGTTGGTCGAGCATGGCGACAAGATGGAAGAGTTGCTCGAAGATGAACTGGTGGAACTGGATTACTTTGTCGCGGGCGGAATGGCGATCACAAAGATCGAGCACTTTCGCTCGGATGCAAAGCTGTTTACCTTTCGCGCCGTCGTCGCGCTGGGACCGGGCGAAGCGGACAGTGAGAAGAATGTCGTGATCGTTTCGAAGGCGCTGCTCGCATTTGAAGCATGTTTCCGTCAGCTCGGAGATATGCAGGGCGGCGAGTGATGGCAATGCACACCAAGCGCGATGAAAGTATGGAAACGGCCGTCGCCGCATCGGAGGCCGCATGCGCGTCTTGATGCTCGGATGGGAGTTCCCCCCGTTTATCGCTGGCGGACTGGGCGTGGCGTGCTTTGGCTTGACCAAAGCCATCGATAAGCTCGGCCACTCGGTGGTGTTCACGCTGCCCAAGGCTGTTGACCGTTCGCACTAGTCGCATGTTCGATTGCTCAGCCCGGCGAGCACGGTGTCGCAGGAAGTTGCCGCGCGGGCACTGGCGATGCAAGCGTCGGGATTGAACCCGGTCGAAGCTGCCGCGATGGCGGTAGGACTGGGCAACGCCGCACAAGTCGCGGGCGCGTACCGATTTGCACACGCAGAGTTCCGCTCAGTCGATGCCGCGTTCTCGCATCCCTATCCGGGCTTTGATGCGCCGGCCGCAGCGTCGCTGACTGCAGCGATTGGAGCACAGGCAGCAGTTGATCCGTTGTCGTCAGCGGCGATTGATCCGGCCATGCCCGAAGCAGAACGGACAGTCGTCAACGCGTCGTTCGCCGCGGTCCTGCCGCAGATTGGCGGCGGATCAAAGGCCGGACCGATGTACGGGTCTGATCTCATCGGAGACGCCGAGCGCTACGCGCGGCTCGTGGTCGCGCTCTCGCGCGGCGAGCAGTTTGATGTGATTCACGCGCACGACTGGCTGACCTATCCAGCGGGACTGGCCGTGTCACGCATCGCACGCAAGCCGCTGGTGGTGCACGTCCACTCCACCGAGTTTGATCGCGCGGGCAGCAATGTGAATCAGGCGGTCTATGACATCGAACGCGCCGGGATGCACGGCGCGGACCGTGTGCTTGCGGTCAGCCAATTGACTAAGACGATCTGCGAAAGCCGCTACGGCGTGAAGCCTGAGCGGATCCATGTCGTGCACAATGGAGTCGACCGCGAGAACACGCAGCCAGATGCAAGCACGAAGATTGAATCCGGTGACAAGCTGGTGCTGTTCCTGGGCCGCATTACTATGCAGAAAGGCCCGGAATACTTCATCGCCGCGGCCAAGCGTGTGCTGGAAAAGGTGCCGCATACCAAGTTTGTTCTTGCAGGTTCGGGCGATATGGCCGAACGGATGATCGAATTGGCGGCGAATCTGGGGATCGGTCACAAGGTGATCTTTACCGGGTTCCTCAAGGGCGGCGATGTGCAGCGCGTGTTTGATATGGCCGATTGCTATGTGATGCCCAGCGTGAGTGAGCCGTTTGGATTGGCAGCGCTTGAAGCGATCCATCACGATGTGCCGGTGATCTTGAGCAAACAGTCAGGCGCGGCAGAAGTGTTGACGCATGTGCTCAAGGTTGACTTCTGGGATATCGATGAAATGGCCAACAAGATCATCGCGGTCTTGCGCCATCCGCCACTGAGCCAGACGATGCGCGAGCACGGCGAGTTTGAGTTGCGGCGATTGACCTGGGACGGCGCAGCGAAGAAATGCGTGCAGGCCTATGAAGAAGCAATCGCGGCACATGCGTGATGGTGTTTGAGCACACACGATCAGGCACATGCAGCGATTGGCATTGAACTGACTATGAATGAAGGAGCGAGCCGCTTACGAGCCAGCCGGTGGTCCGACTTCGGCGGCGTGCTTCTCGTTTGCTTCTTTGTATTCACGGGCCTTCTTCTGGAATTCCTCGATCTCTTCAGGAGGAAGGGCTTTGCCGTCAACGATCGGAACATTGGGATCGGGTTTGCCTTGAAGGAGCGAGTCAAAAGCTCCGAAGTAGTGGCCGATCCACAGGCCGCCCACAATGAGGATTGCAACTGCGGCACCGAGCTTGATCTTGTCGGCGGGTGCCATGCTGCCGCTGTTGCTGCTGCGGGAGGCCGCTGATGAGCTTGAAGATTTTGAACTGATGTCTACTCGTCCAGCCATGTGAATTCTCCTGCTAAGTCGAACGGTTGATCATAGGGACGGTGAACGCGGCGGGAATCGCCGAGAGAAATTGGTTATCCGACTCACCCGACATCGCGTGTCTGGAAGAGAGCGATCCCCAACGCCAGAAACGCGCCGATCTGCAACATTCCATAGACGAAAATGAGAGCAATGTGTGTGACCGGAATTGTCTGATTCTGCGTAATTGCGTCCAGCAGCCAGAAATGCTGCATATTGGGGACGGCCGCCCACAACACGAACGTGAAGGGCTGAACTTGCGTGGGTCTCAGGAACACGTAGTCATCGCGAATAATCGGATCGCGGATTTCAAGCGGTGACACACCCACGAGTCGGACTGTGAGAACATCGCCTTTGACGCTGGTGATTACCAGTGCAGGCTCGGCGGCGTTGACGATGTCATGCTCGGTCAAAGCTCCGGTATACGGCGTGAAACTGTCGTGTGACAGCGGGTATCCATTGGGCGATGCGCTGTAATAGAACGGCATGCCGGGTTTTACATCGATCATGGGTGGGCCGTTGAGTACCACCACAACGTTGTCGTTGGGTGTCTCAAACGGCGGCTTCTGTGTTTCAACGAGGCTCTGAGCTCCGGTGACTTTCCCCACCAGCGTGTTCTTGAACATCGAACCACCAAGAAAGTGATTCGAGAGGAGCGAGAAGATGAAGATCCCGACGCACACGACAATGGTCATCACCTGACTCAGGCGTGTCGAAACTGCAGTGGCGATCGCGGCGAAAACGAGAATTGCAACGGTGAGGGAAATGCAGGCCAAGGCGATCTGAAATTTGAGATCGACGCCGAGAGATTGCAGTTCCCACTTCTTGCTGACGAAGAGGACCGCGACATACGCAATGAACATGAATGGGAGCAGCAGCAGCGTCATGGTCTGCGGGAAGCTCCAGCGATAGAAGTAGTTGCACCATGCCGCCAGGCCAACGCTCAGGAAGAGTGCAACAGCAGTAAAGACCAGGACGGGTTGGTCAAGCTCATCAGAGGCGGTGCTCATCACGCCGTGACGAATCGCCAGCAGCAGGAAAATGAGCATGGTGGAAATGGCGATGAAGAGTGAGCCGGCAACACCCAGGTACTTCCCGATGATCAACGTTGACCGGCTGACCGGCTTTGAAACCACCGTCAGGACGGTCTTATTCTCGATTTCGCGGCTGAGGACCGAGGTGGCGATGAACGAGGCGAGAATCGTCCCCAGGCCGAACACTGCTGACAGGCCAATATCAAAAAGCAGCTTGTCATCAGACTTCACTTCGCCGCTTTCCTGGAGTCCCATTGAGAATCCGGTCATGGCGGTGTTCAGCAATTGTGTGATCCCGCTGATGAGTATCAGGATCGCGACAATCGGCTGCCTCATGGATTCAACAAATGCGTTTCTGGCGATTGAGAGGGTTTGGGTGATCATCGTGCAGTATTGCCAGCATCCCGAACGGGACTAAAACAAACGAAATGAGTTGGCGGAAGATAGGACAATCCGACAACGAACGACCGAAAGTATCGAACCGAGTCGATTCGGTGGCGTAGTCATACGCGTTCCGATTCGCGCCCGTGGTGCGCTTCTATTCAGAAGCGTACCCGTCAAACGGCTCTTGGGCCGCTGCGATGGCAAGGGTACGACTCTCGGATTGCTTTGGTTCGCGTCGTTTCTGCGCGTCGTTGCATCAGACTCATGCAACTCAGAGTGGACAGCGGCGATCACACGGGCCAGAATAGGTGATTGGGATGGTGATTAGGTACGTTGCGGGTGTTCTTTCAAGCACGTTGATGCTTTTTGTGCGAAGATGGTAATCGAGCGGCGAACCAGGTGAGCTTGGTCGATTCGCGAGGTTTTGCATACGGGATGCTGGATGAACGTTGATTACACTAGTTACAGACGTGGCGCTTCCGTCAGCATCATGGGAATGGTTGTTCAGGTAATCCTGGCAATCGTGCTGGCCGCCTATGGCGTAATTGCCACTGATCGTTCTGCAATCGCGGCGAGTTTGATGGTCGCAATCGGCATTCTCGCCTGGCTGGCGATGGCGATTGCCTTTGACCAGCATCGCCGCGAACGCATTGAGGCAATGGAGCAAGAGGCTCTTGGTTCAGCCGGCGTGGGGTCTGTTTTTGAGAAAGGTGCGGACGAATTCCGCCCTGCCGCCCGCCGCCTGGTGGGAATCTACAAGTTCTTTATCCCGATCGTCAGCATCATCATGGCGACTGGGTATATCGGTCTAGGCATCTGGCGTTTCAAGGCTGGGCTCAGCCTCACTGACACGACCGGTCTGTCTATCATCGGTCCAAGCAGTTCTCACAAAGAAGTCGGCCTGGCGATGTCGGTCATTGTGGCTGTGCTCGGGTTCTTTCTTGCCCGGTACGCGGCAGGAATGTCTCGCCAGAAAGTGTGGACCAATCTTCGTGGCGGAGCGGCGGTAGCTGGCGGCGCTGCGGTTGTCGGGTTGGCCATTGCTGTCGGACTCGTTGTTCAGATTTTCTCGCAGGACTTCATCAGCCGCGTACTTCAGGTAGCGATCCCTGGATTGATGGTGGTCCTGGGTGCAGAAATCGTCATCAACTTCCTGCTCAATCTTTATCGCCCGAGGAAGTCTGGGGAAGTTCCCAGGCCTGCATTTGATTCTCGCTTGCTGAGTCTGGTGGCAGCGCCCGACACCGTTGTGAAATCTATCGGCGATGCGATCAGCTATCAGTTGGGCTACGACGTTACAGGAAACTGGTTCTATCAACTGATCAGCAAGCTGGTGGGGCCGATGGTTGCTCTTGGGCTTCTGATTCTGGTTCTGCTTTCGAGCATCGCGATTGTGCAGCCGCACCAGGCTGGGATCATTACGCGATTTGGTAAGAACGTGAGATCAGTTGGACCTGGGCCTCATTTCAAGCTCCCCTGGCCAATCGAAAAGCTCGAAGTACCAGTGTTCCTGAAAATGAATGAAAATGGTCGCATGCAGGAGGTAGGAAATACCACGACCGGACTGCGTGTGATTGAACTTGGCTCAAGCCCATCGATCAAGCCTGGTCCGATCCTCTGGACAACTGAGCACGCTGGCACGGAAGTCTTCTTTATTGTTCAGCCTCCGACATCAAGTCACAGTGGCGGTTCAAGCACCGATCTGGCGCAGACCGCTGTGGAATGCAGTCTGTCATACGAAATCAGCGATGTGGCGGCATATGAGATGCTCGCTCCGGCCTCGCAGCGAGATGAACTTCTTCGTGGCGTGGCCCAGCGTGAACTTGTCCACTTCTTCTCGCATGTCCCGATTGATCAATTGCTCGGACCAGAGCGAGTCGGTCTGGGTGGTGCACTCAAGAAGAGGATTTCCGCCGCGTTTGCAAAGCTCAATACTGATGCGAGCGGGGCACGCGGGTCTGGTGTAAATATCGTTGCGCTCCATGTTGCCAAATTGCACCCGCACATGGCGGTAGCATCGGCCTATGAGTCTGTTGTTGAAGCGGACCAGAAAGCAACTGCGAAATTTGAAGGTGCCAGCGCGGCAAAGATCAAGAAACTTTCAGCGGTCGCAGGCACAGTTGATAAGGCCGAAGAGATTCTCGCAGAGATTGCAGCATCGGCAAAGATCGACCAAGCTGATGAGGCCGCCGTTCGTGCGCAAGACCTCAAGATCCGAAAGCTCATGGAGAGTGCAACGGGTGCGGTCGCCGAACAACTCGCCAAGGCCAGTGCTGGTCGATGGACCAAATACATGTCTGAACGCGGTCTAGCCGCTCGTTATTCCGGGCTGCTCGAAAGCTACAACGCATCGCCCGACCTCTTCCGCGCATCGCTTTTCTTCGACTCCTGGAAAGAAGCAATGAGCAAGAGCATTGTGTATGTGACAAGTGACGATCTCCCCAACTTGCGTATTGATGCAGATGTGAAAATCAAGGATACCGGCGTAGATGTGTTCCGCGCCGACACCACAAACACCGGGAAATAACTCAGTTCAACCTCAACGCGGCGGATTTCCTGCCGCGATTCAATGGAGCATCGATCGATGCAGCGGACCCTCTGGATAGCTCTCAGCGTTCTCTTTGTGCTTGTACTCCTGAGTTTCACGGTGACGTACACCGTGCGATTTACGGAAAAAGCTGTGCTTACAACGTTTGGCAAAGCCAATGAAGGCACGGCGATCAAGGACGATGCAGGCCTGCATTTCAAACTGCCCTACCCGATTCAGGCGGTGACCACCTACGACACGCGCTTGCGATTCACGCAATCTCGCTCGCAGACTCAGCTCACCAAAGATGAGCGGCAGATTATCGTGGAAGCCTATTGCAATTGGCACGTCTCTGATCCACTCAAGTTCTTTCAGCGCTTCAGCAATGCTGGTGCTTCAGCAGATGACCATTTCCGTAAGGCCGATGAGGCCATCAAGTCGAGCTTGTCTTCCGCCATGAGCGAAATGGGCAAGTATCGCATGGATGAACTGTTCAATCGCGATGCAAAGGTATCTCGGCTTGAAGAACTCGAACAGGTTGTTTTGGCAACTCTCTCCAAAGGCTCAGAGAGCGGCATTTCGCTTGGTGATTATGGGATCGAAGCCAAAGATGTGGGAATCAGCAAGATCATCCTGCCAAAAGATACAAGCGAAGCAGTGAATCAGCGGTTGGTGGCCAATCGGCGGCGTATTGCCGACGAAATTACCAGCAAAGCATCGGCTGACGAAACTGGTATCAAGAGCAAGGCTGATTCAGATGCGACCACCATCATGGCATTTGCCGATCGCTATGCCCAGGAAATCCGCACCAAGGGTGACCGCGATGCGGCACCATTCATTCGTGACATGAACGTGAATGCCGAACTGGCAGTGTTCCTTAAGAACATGGATATGTTGCGTGAGGCCGTGACCAAGCAAGCAACTCTTGTTGTTCCCTTCAGTGCGCCAGGAATGGCAGCACTTAATCCAAACTACCTTGACGGCTTGAAGAAGGGCGCGATTCCAACTTCAAACTTGTTCTCTGAAGTGGCACAAAGTTCAACAGGTACTGCCACCAAGCCGGAGGGCTCGAAGTGAATTCGAGGAATGCTCATCCGCTGTTCAGTCCCGATGGCGACACGCCGGGTTCATCGCGCCGCGATGGAAAAAGCGTGGCACTGTCGTCCACCTCGCGCGTGATGAAAGATGAAGGTCCATCGCTCGATGCTGCCAACCAGTCGCTGGCTGACGCATTGAAGTTGATTTTCGTTCTTCTCAA
>SXOY01000112.1 GCA_005776545.1 Planctomycetia bacterium
AGTTTCTTACCAGCAAGGCGGTTGAGATCAAACGCATGCGAGGGATTGCCAAGCTCAAAAGAAACGTAGTTTGTGGCATCGACGATGTTGTTGATGGAACGTTGGCCGACAGATTCAATCGCTTGCACAAGCCACGCCGGACTGGGTCCGACCTTGACGCCTTTGATAACGCGGAGCGTAAAACGTGGACAGACTTCGGGAACGCGGTTTTCAAGCGTGGCGATTGTGTTCACTGGTTCGCCGCCGGTCGGCAGCGCTGTGCGTGCCGGGAGTTTGAGAGTTGTGCCGGTGACCGCCGCGATTTCGCGTGCAAGTCCGACAATGCTGAGGCAGTCGCCGCGGTTCGATGTGATTTCGACATCGAGGTTTGTGTCGCCGCCAACCAGTGGATCGCGGCTCTCAATAGGAAAGCCTGAATTCGTCAGCGCAGTCTCGATTGCATCAGCGGAGAATGGGCCAGCGGAGAGGAGTGAATTGAGCCAGGAGGCGCTTGCGTGCATAGGAGCGGAGGATAGGAATCGCGATGTCTACCAGTGCGAAGGACCAAACCTGCGCCTCCGGAGTATTTGAAGTAGTTTCTGACCGAGATTGTGAAACCGCAAACACATTTGCCGCGAATAACTAGGCAGATAACCAGCAACCCCCGATTCGAGGTGTGAGGGTTTTGCGCTGGTGCTATCAAATCTGTCAGAATCACTGACAGGGGCGGAAACAATGCTCATAAGTAACGTTGTATCAATAGGTTATGGACCACTCTTGCGATCATGGTCCGATAGTGTCGCCGGTACCGGACCCTGATCTGGGTTTTTATTGGAATTGAAGTAACGGCAG
The DNA here is from genome assembly GCA_005776545.1 of Planctomycetia bacterium. Next base: position 832 of record SXOY01000112.1, read on the forward strand.
ACTTTTGCTGGCATTTTCCAAAACGTGGTGCATTGTTATAACTGTAGAAGTGTGTGAGCAGGGCTGATGGTTCGCGTTCCAAAACAGGGGGAACGTGGCCTTCGGTGTAAGGAAAAGGTGGGATATGAGATTTGCATGCGTGTGGGCAATGGTGTTGGGTATTGCGCAAATGGCTTGTGCGTTGCCGCGGGAATCGGTGACTTTTACCGATGTCAACAGCAATGGCGCGCTGGGTAACAGTGCCAACACAATTTTGACAAACGAGTTCACTGGCACGTATTCCGTGCAACGACTCAATATTACTGCAACATTGCAATCGCTCGCGGCAGCGACACAGCCACGCGAAGCGAGGATTCAGATCATTCGTCCTAACGGCGGCTCAACGGTGATCGCACAGCCCTTCACCTCAAGCAGTTCATTTGGAACACTCTCGGTCACAATGTCCATCACCGTGAATCCAGCGCAGGCCGCCGGATTGTGGCAATTCCGCTTTTATGAATCATTTGACGACGGCGGCGTAAATGTGGTGGACGCGCGCTGGACCTCGATCCAGGTTGAACTCGACGATTCGCTCGGCCCGCCGCTGATTGACCTTGGCGACATTGGTTCCGCCGCGGACATTCATCAGAATCTGAATATCTCCGCTGGCGAAGTGCGCTGGGTGCGATTCACGATTGGACTGCCCGCATCATCAGATGCACAGCGGTATCTTGATCTTGATACCGAAGGGACCACCATCAGCAGTTCCGACACGGTGATGGCGTTGTATGACTCGCTGGGAAACAAGATCGTTGAAGACAATGACGATGGTTCGAACTTCCTGAGCGCGCTGAGCTTTGGCCTTACCAACTTTGTGCGGCCCGCCCCGGGCAACGGCATTCCCGGCAACAGTCGCGATGGCACACTTGAACCCGGTGAGTATTTCCTCGCAATTGGCGGCTTCCCCATGACCTGTAACGCGACCAACTTTGATGCAACCAGTGCTTCAAACGCGAACGGTTCGCTGACAATGAACATCAAGGGCGGCCGCTATTGCCGCGCCGACTACAACAACGATGGGGTCATCGACTTCTTTGATTACCTTGACTTTGTCCAGGAGTTCTCGTCGGGCTGTGGGGACTAACGAAGCAAGGACTGCTGGCGAACAGCGATTACCAGTGGCAATTTTGTGCTCGAAACCGGTCAATCTTCCGTGCAGTCTCATCGGGTTATTATTGTGGGTATGTTCCGCGCAATAGACATTTCCGACCTTCCAAAATCCATCGTGGATGCGATTGAGGCGATGGTACGTAATTACCGTGAACGCGCAGGCGGTGGGCCACCTGCCAAGCGACCAATCGGCTGGGCTCGAGACATTCTCCCCGAACTGCCAGATTCGTTTTTTGAGCCGCTTCCTAATGAAGTGCTGGATTTGTTCGAGGGCAAGTCTGCGTGAACATCTTGCTTGATACTGCAACGTTCTGGTGGATTGCCTCGGGATCACCACGGCTTTCACAACGTGCATCAGAGGTCTTTGCCGACCCAGCAAACGACATTGCCCTGAGTCCAGTGTCGCTGTGGGAGTTGCTCGTAAAACATCAGATCGGGAAGTTGAGTACGCCTGTGCCGATAGCCGAGCTCTTTGCACGAGCACGCGCGGAACGACTGATTCGATCCGCTGCCGGTCTCTGAATCAGCGGTCATGCGA
>SXOY01000113.1 GCA_005776545.1 Planctomycetia bacterium
ACCAGCGATGAATTGAATTGAACTTTGCAGTAGTAGGCGTAGTCGGCTTTCAGATCGAACGACAATGTTCGCACTTCTTCTGGAGTTGAAACTACGGTGCCATTGGCGATGAAGAAAAAGCCGGCAAAGTTGTGCAGACCTTTTTTGTCCGTAAATTCGCTGACTCGAAGATTCACATTTTCAAGTCCCTGCGGCAGACGAATTCGGTTACCCAGTTCGATCGATCGAGCCGTGAATATCTTGCCCTTGAGATCATCGGGAACCGTTGTGTCTTCAATCCAGCCTTGCCTGGAGAGGTTGAGCGGCACCATGATTCCCGATCTCAACATGTCCATTCCCGCACCGACCATGCAGCGATCAGGCACGTGAGGACCCGTGTCAATCTGCCCAGTGTAATACGCAACGTGAACCGCAAGGTACGAAGAGCGATCAAGACCTTTGGACTTGTCGGTCGGATCAACCTTCTTGAAGTATGTTCGAGTCACATAGTTCTTGGTTCCGAGCACCTCTTCAACTTCCGCCGCCTCAATAATGTCAAGACCTTCACTCTTCCAGGAGGGAGTCTCGCCTGGAATCTTGTCTGTCTTGCGATCCCCAGCTGGGTAGATTGGTAATTTCTGAAGATACACGCCGGCCGCACGAATCCCTGCGCCAAGGGCAATTGCTGAGACGGCCAGCACCAGCAGCGAGGTCATGTACGCAGGTTTTGCAACTCGCAGCGCCATTATGCCTTCTCCGCTTTTGGTTTCTCTTCTTCTTCGGTGAAAAGTTTGCCGAAGATCCACTGGCCGCCCAGGAAGAGGAACAGTGCGGGAATCAGCAGCAGGGTTCCGATCATGATGTGAGCTTCGCCCTGAATCAGCTTGGGGTCGACCAGAGTCAGCAGGCCGAGTATCGTCACTCGTATGATATTCATAAATATAGCAACGACCGGGCCAAGCAACAGCAACGCCACGCGCTGCCACCAGATTTTGGTTTGCAACAGGGCCACACATCCTGCCAGTGCCAGGAACGCGATAACCATCCGCATTCCAGAACACGCTTCTGCGACGTTGAGCGGAAAGGTCTTGCCGTTCTGCAGGATCTCAATCGCATTGCCACTCAAAGTGACATCAAAATCGAAGGGGACACCAAAGACTGAAAGCAATGCATGTGCGCCGTATGACGCCGACAACTGCAAGGGGAAAGTGATTCGGAGCATGATTATTTCTGCCACGGTGATTGCAAATATCAGAAACGCAATCGGCAGAAATAAGTAACGCATCAATGCTGGACCGAGCAACAGCAACGTCGCACTGAACAGCGCGAGAATAATCGTGAGGCCCTGCAGCATGTGGTTCTTGATTCCCACCACGCAGAAGAAATAGGCCATGATCGCCAGCAGCAGTGGGGCCACCGCGGGCCAGAATGTCATGACACGTGCGCGGGCCAGATCGGCCCGATGTCGCCAGACAACAAATCCCGAGATGAGCGGCACAACGAAAACATGGCCCCAGTCGGCTGGAGCCGCCGCGGAGAGTTGACCTTGAATCCAGAACCAGCGGTAAAAGAGACCGAGGAAGGCCGCCGTCAATAGAGCCAAAAACCCCCACGCGACATTATCCATGTACGGCGCGACAACGGCGGGCGTTTTGCTCGCGGCGGCTGGTTTGTGAGTTGTGACCGAACTCTGGCTCACGCATGCGACCCTTCAAGTACCCTTGGAAAACTCTGGAAAGCCCCCGACCGGGTGCTCTCCTGATTAGATCGGACTACTACGAACCCCAAACGCCAGGGTTCGCTGGCCAGTTCTCTATCTCCCTGCGGTCCTTGACGATCCTGACGGTCGTGCCAATCGTGATTAGTCACGTGATTATTCACTTGATACCCGCCATTACTCGCCAAAGCGGTTCGTGGGAGGTGCACCGAAGACATCGTTGCCGAAGTTGCGGTCGAGGATAAAGCCAAAGCCGTACGAGGCTCGGAAGCCGTTACGAATGGTGGCGAGCGGAAGAGCCCAGAAATTGGTACCGACGTTGATTCGATCATCCGGCTTGAGGTAGAGATCGGGCTGAGTTTGTTCGCTGATTGCGCGAAGGTCAAGGCGAATGGTGGCCTGTCGCCCTCTCCCAACCACGCGGGTGAGATCGACGCGATCGGGCATTGCCAGTTGGCCCAGCCCACCCGCAGAATCGATCGCGCGCAAGATCGTGAGTCGACCAGATCCAGGGAGCTGAATCGGGCCTTGACGCAGAACCTGGCCTGCCATGTAGACGAGTCCTTCGGGCTGACCGGGCACACGAATCGTATCGCCGGGGCGTAAGACAATATTATATTGCATTTCGCCCGCAAGCAGACGCTTCAGTGGAACGCGAATCACGCGTTGAGTAAGCAATTCATCGAACTTGGCTTTGGCCTCTTGAGCTGTTGCAGCCTTGCCAACCACCTGAACCCACTTGCCATCTATATAGACCCAGGAAGTGTCGCCACTATCCGGAGGCACTGCGCCAGGGAGTTTCCCGGCGTTTGTTGTGGGTTGTTTTCCATCAACCAGTTCGATCATGGGTTCGCGGACACCCGAATTGACCGGATCTACAAGTTCAAAGCTCGCGCTGCTGGGTGATTTGGGAGTGTTGGGAGGTGGAGTAATTGGAGCTGATGGCGCTGTCAAATCATCGATAATGTCTACGGGCGCCTTCTTGATCTCCTCAGTTTTCACTGAGTTCTGCTGCACGGGTTTTCCCAGAGCCTCAGAAAGCGGGATCTGGCGAATCACATACACATCTTCGATCGACTCGCTGAACCGCCCGCCGGAAGTCATTGCCTCAAGCAACCGGAAATCTGGTGCAGGAATGAAGTAAGTCCCGGGCTTTTCTACTGATCCCAGTACGTGATACAACTGCTGACGCTGCTGCACCAATGACACCGTGTTCAGCGGCTCAGAAACGTATTTCTTCATCGCCTCGCTGATCGCGGCTTTGATCCCTTCAACGGTGCGGCCATTGACGGAAATCTCGCCAAGCTGCGGCAGGTCAATTGAACCGCGCGGATCGACTGTGCGTTGATAATCCTGCTTCTCATTTCTTGCGATGAGATCGAACAGTTCAATGTTGATCACATCGCCAGGGCCAACGCGATACAACATCGGCGCAGGCAAGAGATCTTCGGGAACTACTTCTGAGTGCTCGACGAACTCTGTTCCTTCATCTTCAATGCTGGCAATTCGTTCGAGCACCGGCACCGAGGTCGGCGTTTTTTCCCAGCGACCTATGACAGATGGATCCAAAAATGAATCTACGTTACAGCCGGTAACGGCGAACGAAAGCGCAATTCCTGCGCTAGCGATCAGCGCGTTTTGAT
>SXOY01000114.1 GCA_005776545.1 Planctomycetia bacterium
GAACAACATAACCACGACAGTGATGCCCACAGCGAGCATGCCCGCGATGATGATGTTGACGTTAACGTTGACGATGCGCCTGGCATACAGGCGCGAAAGCCATTCCATATGGGCGAACTGTACTCTCTTGAAATGCACTTCGGCGACAAGTCGCCCCGGCAAAAGCAATCAAAAGGGACATCTCGTCAGTGAGCCTTCACCGCAGCCCGGCCGACGCTGTAATACGCAAAGCCAGCCTCTTTCATGGCAGCCTTTCGATACAAGTTGCGCCCATCAAAGATGACCTTGCCCTTCATCACATTTGAGAGCTTGGCGAAATCCGGGCTTTTGAATTCATCCCAGTCGGTCGAAATCACCAAGGCATCCGCATCTTTGGCACACGAGTACATGTCTTCAACAACCTGAACAGCACCACCAAGTTCAACGCGAGCGTTGTCGTTCGCGACCGGGTCGTAAGCGATGCAAGTTGCCCCGGCGGTGAGGGCTTTGGAAATAAGCGTAAGTGCTGGGGCCTCTCGAATATCATCTGTACGTGGCTTAAACGCAATACCCCAGAATGCAATGACCCGACCTCGCAGTGAATCCATCCCGCCAAAGTGGGCTGTTATCTTGTCAAAGAACCTGGCCCGCTGCTTCTGATTAACGTTGTGTACCGCTTTACTGAGCGTTGCTTCAATTCCCGCCAGTTCGCCCATAGATATACATGCAAGCGTGTCTTTGGGGAAGCATGAACCGCCATAGCCCAGCCCGGGATATAGGAACTGACTTCCAATTCGCTTATCAGCGCACATTCCCTCACGCACGCGGCCAACATCTGCTCCATAGGCCTCGCATAGATTCGCCATTTCGTTGATAAAACTGATCTTGGTCGCAAGGAAGTTGTTGCTGGCGTACTTCACCATTTCAGCACTAAGCACATCCATCACAAAAATCGGGTGCCCGTTGCGAACAAATGGGTCGTAGAGTGCGCGAAAGAATTCCCCGGTAGCCTCATTTTCAACGCCGCAGACAACGCGATCAGGCCGCATGAAGTCGCCAATCGCATCGCCCTCTTTGAGAAATTCCGGATTGTCTGCAACATGAAACGGAATATCAGGTCCAACTTTGTCACGAATGCGGTCGCGCATTGCAAAAGTCGTCCCCACTGGTACCGTAGATTTCATGACGATGATCTTGGGCTTCTGCTTCGGCCCTAACGCCTTGAGCACATCAGCAATGTCGTCAGCAGCAGACATGACATATTTGAGATCTGCATGACCCTTGGGATCACTTGGTGTGCCAACGCAGACAAAGATCGCATCTGCATTCTCATACGCAGACTTCTTGTCCGTAGAATACTTCAGTCGCCCTGCCTGAGCGTTGTGCAGCATGAGGTCTGTCAGGCCAGGCTCATAAATCGGGCACTCGCCGCGATTGAGCATATCTATCTTCCGAGAGTCCACATCGAGGCAAATGACATCGTTGCCGGTGTTGGAAAAACAGACACCTGTGACAAGACCAACGTATCCGGTTCCAACCATCGTCAAACGCATGAGACCTCCCAAACCAAAGGCAACTGACTATTTCGGCGGCACCTGCCGCAGATTGGGGCAAGTATAGGTCCACTGCGCGTTTTTAGTGGCTGAAGGGAGTGGACCGAGCGTATTCTCGTGCCCATGTCATCGAAATCATCCAAATCATCAAAAACCAATACTCGCTCTGGCTCCCGCACTTCAAGCAAGAAGCCTCGCAGGCATTCTGGCGTAAAACAATGGACCGCTAAAACTGCTGATCCATTTGAGTTGTACGAGTTGGCGGTGCAGACACCAGATGCCGAATGCGATTTTTTCGAGAAGGTCTACAAAAAAGCCAATGGAACCTTGCCACGGATATTGCGTGAAGATTTCTGTGCAACCGCGGCGATCTGTCGCGACTGGGTGACTCGGCGGAAGGACAACCTGGCGTTTGGCGTCGACCTGAGTTCAAAACCACTGACATGGGCGACCAAGCACAAGATCCGCCAACTTCCGCCGGAACAAGGCGGTCGAATCTCGCTCGTGAACAAAGATGTGCTGCACGTCGAGGGGACAGTCCCACAGGCGGATGTCATCTCCGCCGGAAATTTCTCGTGGTGGGTGTTTACCACTCGGGAGCTTGTACGTGAATACTTCACCAGCGTGCGAAAGTCATTGGCACCGGGCGGCCTGTTTGTGCTCGACCTGATGGGCGGCACTCGCGTGATGGATGAAATGGAAGAGCGGCGGCGCTGCAAGGGTTTCACGTATGTCTGGGAGCAGCACTCGTTTGACCCCCTGACCAGTGCGTATCGGTGCTACATCCACTTTGATTTCAAAACTGGTCCGCGAATGAATCGAGCGTTTCGCTATGACTGGCGACTGTGGACAGTGACCGAAACTCTGGAACTGCTGCGTGAGGCAGGGTTTGCGAATCCAACCGTGTACCTTGAAGGCGATGCCAAAGGCGGCGGCGGAAATGGTGTATTTAGCCCCGCACGCAAGGGCGAAAACTGCGAGAGCTATCTTGCATACATCGTCGCCTGATCAGTTTTACTTGCCGTTGGCGAGTTTGCTGGCCGCCCACCGAGCTTTGACCTTGCGGTAGCGCCAATTGAGTAGACCCGCGAGAATGAGAACGAATGCGATCCCGGCGGCCATCGCCCAGGGACTGTCGCCGCTGAACAGCCCAAATTTCTTGAGTTCCTGAGCGAAGGCAAACACAATACCGGTACTCGCAATCGAACCAATGACAACTCCTGAGAGAGTTGCCCAGCGTGAAAGTCCAAGAATGCGGCCGACTATTGAACCTCCGACAGAACCCGTGGCGGCGAAGGGAATGAGCACAAAGACGATGAGGCCGAGCCACGCAAAGCGGCGGAACCACGGGTGATTCGAGAGAATGAACTCGCCATCCTCCTGCAGCGCAAGCATCGCAGGGCCAATCTTTGGAATTCGATACAGATAACTGGCGTGGAAAACCATGATGAATGCGATAAAGGTATCGAGCCAAATGACCAGGCCCGACAGTTCAAGCGTGCTCATGCTGAGTAGAAACTTCTGCCATCCAGAAGTTGCTTCTGCACTATTTCCCATGAGCAGAACCGCTCGTCCTAAGCCAAAGAAAATGGCACCCGACGCTGCCACCAGGTTCACCATGTATTCCCAGCCCTTGAATCCCCACGCGGCCAACAGCATGATCGCCGATAGTCCAAATGGCCCAATGAGCGTGCCCCACCACAAGATCGGTTGAGTGGCCTTGAGGTTTTTTGTGAATCGCTTCTCGCTCGCTAGGAGCGAATCGCTGGCGGAATGATCGCCATCACCTCCGGCAATGGACGCTGGAGCTGAGTTCGGCTTGCCGCTGGCGGCAACGTGATTTGATGTGTGTGTCGTTGTGTCCATCCGTGGAAGGTGAGGGTACGCGCGGAATATCTACGTTGCTGAAAATCCGCAAGTTCGGCGATTCCTGTGATTCACAGGAGAACTGCACCCGAACGCGCCGACCAAACACTCGACAACCGCTTTTTTTGCGTATAGACTTGCCGCACATTGGGGCGCGTAGCTCAGTTGGCTAGAGCGCGGCTGTCACATAGCCGAGGTCACAGGTTCGAGCCCTGTTGCGCCCATTTGTCACCCTGCCTCTGGCGGGGTGTTTTCATTTTTGGATTTCCGAGCTGGGAACCGATCTTGATCTGGCAACCGAATACATTGTTACTCGCGGTCAGAGTTCCAACAGGAGTTTCACATGAACGTACTTCACATCGCGGCGGCAACTCTTCCATTCCTCATCGCTTGCACCAACTCGCTTGCCCAGCCGTGGGCTGGACCCACCGGTCTGCAAAACCGAGTTGAATACGTCAGCGGCAACGTCTTTGTTGGTCCAACCAATGGGTGGAACCCTGTCGTCCGGTTCGACGTCGTCGACCAAGCGAACACAGGAAATGTAATTTCCATTCACGCTTTTGCGGGAACGCCGCAGAGCGGGATTCGCACAACCGCGATTTGGGGAGAGACGAACAACCCAAATGGACGCGCGCTTCAGGGCTTCAATTTCTCGTCAACTGGGACCGCCGCAGGGATCTGGGCCGAGTCTTCCTCCACTACTGGCAACGGAATTCGTGCTCGCGCAACATCTCCAACCGGTCTTTCGACTGCGGGCTACTTCGACAACTTGAGTTCCACCGGCTACGGCGTCTTCAGTAATGTCACCAACGCCTCTCCGGGTGCTTCTCCGATTGCGGTCTGGGGTAATTGCGTAAGCACAACCGGATACGCAGGATATTTCACGGGTGCGAAAAGTTACTTCCAGGCGAACGTTGGATTTGGAACAAACGCACCAAACAATCCAGTTCACGTTGTAGGAACCGACGCCCAGGCATGCTTGCTTGCCACCAACTCCAGCACCGCCGCTGGCGTGAACACGGGTGGCGCCTCAGGTATCACTGGCATCATCAGTTCCACTTCACCAGGTCTGTTCTCATCGGGGGTGTGGGGTATCAACAACTGCACGTCTAATGCAGGGTGTGGCATTGCCGGCTACCAAGCCGGAACGGGCTTTGGCGTATACGGAAATACCGCCAATGCAGCTGGCTATGGCGGCGTCTTTGATCGCCGGGTCTTCGTCAACGGCGACCTGACTTCAACCGGTAACGGAACGTATATTGGAAATGTGAGCATCTCCGGCTCACTCGCCAAAGGCGGCGGGTCTTTTAAGATTGACCACCCAATCGATCCAGCAAACAAATACCTCTATCACTCGTTCGTCGAGTCGCCCGACATGATGAATATCTACAACGGTAATGTCGTCACCGATGCCGATGGCTACGCAACCATCACCATGCCGGAGTGGTTCAGTCCCCTCAATCGCGACTTCCGATACCAAGTCTCTGTCATCGATGAAAACGCTCCTGACATGCACTTTGTCCGCGTTTCAAAGAAACTCATCGGCAACACATTTGTAATCAAATCCGTTCCCGGCAATCTTGAAATCTCCTGGCAGGTCACCGGCATTCGCCAAGATGCCTGGGCAGAAAAGAACCGCATTCCTGTAGAAGTTGAAAAGCCCGCCGCAGAAAAAGGCCTGTATCTTCATCCTGAAGCGTTTGGACTATCCGCAAAACAAGGACTCGCA
>SXOY01000115.1 GCA_005776545.1 Planctomycetia bacterium
CTCAACAAATGCCTCGATGCCTGCGACCGCACCGGCGTGAAACTCCTCATCGAAAACGGCGGCAGCTTCAACCGCGCCAGCGACCTCATCGAGATCATGGACATCGCAGACAATGGGCTGCTCATGGCGTCATATTCAGTGGCGGTTGCCGCACAAGCTGGCGAAGATGTTGCCCAGGGTGTGACGGCTCTGGGTAAGCGACTTGGTGTGCTCAAAGTCAAAGATTACCAAGATGGCAAGCCCTGCACGCTCGGAACCGGATCAGTCCCCAATTGCAGTGCCATGTGCGCTGCCCGCGAGATGAAGTTCACCGGTCCCGTGGTCTTTGAATATGACCGGGCCTGGAATCGATCACTCCCGGACCCACGACCCGTGCTGCAGGCGGCCGCCCCGATCGTCCATTCCTGGGCACAGGCCGCCAGAACACCGGCCTGCATGGTGACAAAATAACAATATATTACAATAGTGGAGCGTTTGCCTGTGAAAATCTTGATTGCGGATAAGTTTGAAAAAAGCGGCATCGAAGGCCTCAAGAAACTCGGCTGCGAAGTGGCATGTGAACCTGACCTGGGAGCAGATGGCATCCCCGCAGCGCTCGAACGCCTCCAACCCCAGATTCTCGTTGTACGATCCACCAAAGTGCCCACCGCAGTAATAGCAAAAGCTGACACGGTCAAAGTTATCATCCGCGCCGGTGCCGGGGTTGACAACATCGATGTCGCCGCGGCAACCGCCAAGGGAATCAAAGTCTGCAACTGCCCGGGCATGAACTCGATCGCAGTCGCCGAACTCACCATGGGCCTCTTGCTCGCGTGCGATCGCCGCATTCCAGACCAGACCATCGACGCCCGGGCTGGCAAATGGAACAAAAAGGAATACGGCTCAAAGGCACGCGGGCTGAAAGGCTCAACGCTGGGTGTCATTGGCGCAGGGGCCATTGGTCGCGCAGTGATCAAGCGTGCCCGCGCATTTGAAATGCGGGTTCTTGCCTGGAGTCACGGCATCACCAAAGAACACGTCAGCGATATTGGTGCTGAATTTGGTGGCAATGACAACGAATCGCTTCTCGAACTCGCTGAAACCTGCGATGCAGTCACTATTCACATTCCTCTCGCACCCGAGACCAAACACCTCATCGGTAAAAAATTCTTTGATCACATGAAACCCGGTGCGTACATCATTAATACCAGCCGCGGCGGCGTGATCGACGAGGCCGCCTTGCGTGAGGCTATCAAAACCAAAGGAATTCGGGCAGGATTGGACGTTTTTGAAGAGTCCTGTGCTGCATCCGAGGGTCCATGGCAGAGCCAGACCGCACAGTTTGGGCCGGGTGTGTATTGCACGCACCACGTCGGCGCCAGTACAAGTCAGGCGCAGGACGCCATTGCCGAAGAGGTCGTCCGGATGGTCCATATGTACAAATCCCGCAACCGCATCGAGAATAGCGTCAACTGAGGCAACCTACTATTCAGCGTTCAATTTCGGCATCGTTCAAGCAGGAGTTTCATCATGTCAATCGCTGCCCCCTCGATTTCTAAATCCGGCGTCACCCACACCGCCTCCGGTCGAATCTTCAACTTCTCCGCTGGCCCCGGCTGCCTGCCCGAAGAAGTGCTCCGCCAGATTCAGGAAGATGTCTGGAACATCGGCGGCAGCGGCATCGGTCTCTTGGAACACAGCCACCGCGGCAAGGTCTTTGACAAGATCCTGGCCGAGGCTTTTGAAGACTTCGCCAGGATCGCCAATCTCCCCAAGAACTACAAGACACTTTTCCTGACCGGCGGCGCAACCACGCAGAACTTCATGGTTCCGGCGAACCTCAAGCCACAGGATCAGGTTGCTGATTACATCACCACCGGCTACTGGGCCGAGAAGAGCCTGGAGCAGGCCAAGTTCTACGGAATCGTCAACGAAGCCGCAACCAGCAAAGACAAGAACCACTCGTACATCCCGGATGATGCGCAGCTGAAGTGCTCACCCAACGCCGCTTATGTTCACATGTGCAGCAACAACACAATCTACGGCACCGAGTGGAACAACAACGATGGTTCGTTCCGCCTGCCGAAGATCCCCGATGGCGTGCCGCTGGTCTGCGATATGTCCAGCGACATCTATTCCCGTCCGGTCGACTTCAGCAAGTTCGGATTCGTCTACGCGGGCGCTCAGAAGAACCTGGGCGCGGCGGGCACAACTGTCTGCGTCATCCGCGAAGACCTTTTGCAGCGCAAGGCGCGCGAACTGCCGCTGATGTTGCAGTACGCTGTGCATGCAAAAGATGAGAGCCGCCACAACACGCCACCGGTTGCCGCCATCTACATCTGTGGCCTGGTTTTCAAGTGGATTTTGAAGCAGCCCGGCGGCCTCGCCGGCATCGGCACTCTCAATCTCCGCAAGGCCAATCACATCTACGGTGTGATCGATGCACTCCCCGGCTTCTACAAGGGCCACGCGGCGAAGCGTGATCGCAGCTACATGAACATCACGTTCCGCACGCCAACGGCTGAGCTTGATGACAAGTTCTGCAAGGAAGCGGGCGCTGCGGGCATGGATGGCTTGAAAGGCCACCGCGCTACCGGCGGCATGCGGGCCAGCACCTACAACGCATTCCCTGAAGAGGGCTGCAAGGTGATGGCGAACTTCATGCGTGACTTCGCCGCCAAAAACGGCTGATTTCAGTCATCGAGCATAGCAGTATCAAGCCGGAGACACACCTCTTCGGCTGTGATGCGATTCATTAGTATTTTGCCTGAAGCCTCGCGCTTGTGGTCCAGCACATCGCCTTTGCCCAAATGCTGAATGACATCGGCGTTTCGTTTGTATGGTCCGACCAGGTCGATGTTGGTTGGTCCATAAAGAGCGATGATGGGCTTATCGAAACCAACTGCCATATGAAGTGCCGCGGAGTCGTTGGCGATAACCATGCGGGACAGGCTGATGATGGCCATGAGTTGCCCGATGGTGGTCGCGCCCATGCGATCGATGACTTTTTTGTTGTTGTCGGAAAGGTCGAGGAGTCGTCCGGCGTGTTCGCGTTCGCTGCGCGAGCCGACCAGGACAACTTTGTATCCGTGATGCAGGACTCTGAGCGCGACTTCGGCGAAGCGGTCGGCGGGCCAGCATTTGCCGGGCCAGCGCGAGCCGGGGGCGATGACGATGTATCCGCCGCTGGGGAGGTCGACATCGGCGAGGGTGTGCAGGCGATCTTCTTCGGAGACGTAGAGGCGCATGTCTCGGACAGGTTCGACGCCTGCTGGGGACAGGAGTGCCAGCATGCGATCGACGGTGTGCATTGTGGCTGAGACCGGGACTTTGTGGGTAAGCGCGAGCCAGCCCAGTTCGCGGGCATCGGCGTAACCGATTCTCTTGGGGGCAAGTGTGGCGCGGGCGAAAAAGCCGCTGCGAGCCAGGCCCTGGAGATCAAAGACCAGGTCGTACTTGGCGCGTTTGAGCTGGGCGACAAACTGGGCAAGCGGGCCGAATGAGCCGCGGGCGATTGAGTTGCCGAGCTCGCGGCGTTTGAATGGGATCACGCGGGTGAGGTCGGGGTGATGCATGATCGCCGGGGCGAAATCGTCCTGCACAAGCCAGTCAATTTCAGCATCGGGCCAGGCGCGGCGGAGACTC
>SXOY01000116.1 GCA_005776545.1 Planctomycetia bacterium
GGCCTAACCATGCGGCACGGGCGTCAGATAAAAGTGGCGAAGCGATGGAATTGCGCGAGGAGTGAGGGAAACAACTGAATTGGCACGCCCTTCGCAATCATGTACTTGCGAATACCAGAGCAATCTGGTATAAGAACAACTTAAGATCGAAGGAACACACATGAAAGCTCTGATCCACATTTCAGCCCACCACCAGAAGATCGCGGTCCTTGCCTTCCTGAGCTACCTGGCTCTTTGCTGAATCTGATGTCTGCCGAATCTAACTGAACAACCAATCATGCACGAGCACGAAGGAAGCCTGGAAGGCGGAAATCGTGCTCGGCTCCTTTTTGGTATTCGGAGGGAATTGGGAGGAGGAACGTGCAATTTCAAAGGTCGCAGAATCAAGGTAATCGCGAGCTCACGATTTGGCGCTGGGGCCGGGTCCAGAATCCACACGGCCTCCGTTCTTTTGACGCGATTTGGCCCATTGCGGCATGTGGTAGACTTCCAATTGAATAACCCTTGTTTTTGGAGGTTCATATGTTCGCCGCAAATTACATCCGGATTCGTTGCTGGTGCATTTTTGTAATGACGGTTTTGACCTTGCAGGCTAATGCTCAGGAATTGGTCACCAATGGAGGGTTTGAAGAACCGGTGTTAGCTACACCGTGGATTCAACGCGCGCGTGCCAGCACATTTGGCGGCTGGACGGTTGACGATGTCGGACAAGGAGTTGCGCAGGTCGGCTCCTTTGGAAATCCCCATGCCATCCAGGGAACTCAGTGCGTGGAGTTGAATTTTTACAATGCTTGCGGCATATCACAATCAATTACTACACAGCCCGCAGCTCGGTATCTCATCAGTTTCATGATGGCAGGGCAAACCAATATGGGCCCTGATGTCAAGACTATGAGAGTTGAGTGGGAAGGCGGGGTGGTAGCGGTAGTTGGTTGGAGCATTTCTGGTTCAGGTGGACAGTGGCAACCACATTCGTACATTGTGACGGCGACTGGTGCAAGTTCGACAGTGCATTTCTTCGGAGAAGTGAATGTCGATGGTGGTCCATATTTGGATGCAGTAAGCGTGATGCGCGCATGTTCAGCGGACTTTAACAACGATCAGGTTGTGGATTTTTTTGATTACCTAGACTTTGTAAGCGCAATGTCGAGTCAAGATCCCGCCGCGGATTTCAATAACGACAGCATTATTGATTTTTTTGATTACCTAGATTTTGTGCAGGCGTTCAGCGAAGGGTGTTGAGCCGAATGAAATGGCCGCTACTAAAACGTCCCTTTGCGTTTTGGTTGTGTTTGCGGCTGGATACGTCGGAAGATGTTGCCGAAGGGGTCGTTGATTTGGGGGGCGATTGAAGGGGTTACGGGAATATCTTGGAAGATGAGTTCTTTGTCGTAGTAGGTGTTCTGGTCCAGTGTTTTCGCGGCGGCGGCGGGGTCGGGTTTCAGGATGATGTCTACTTTGTCGTTGAGCCATTTGGGCGCGGGGGCGGACAGTTCGGAATCGGTGTCGGAAGAGCTGCTTGAAGTTGTCACCTTGCCGTTGATACTGATTGTGAAGGAAGAACTGAAACTGGAGAGTGCTGAGTGAGGCCGCCGCGATGGGTCTTTGCCGCTTGAGATGGTCCCCAATTCGACCTGGTTGTCACTGTTGTTTCGATCGCGTGCGAAGACGCGATAGGAAATTGGTAGAGGAGAATCCTGGGTGGGGAGCGTGAGTGAGAGAGTGTGTGTTGTCTGGTTGAATCCCATGTTCTGTTGAAGGGTGATGAGTTCAGGCTTCAAGTGTGCTTCAAGCTCGGCAGTTGATTTTTCGTTTGGCTTGATGGGCGTGCAGAGCGTTGAACTGTCTGGGTGGACATCGATGGTGCCAGAGATTTCGGATTTCACAGGTTTGCGAGATTTAGTGGATTGGACCATCGAGGGAAAGCCGCTGATGATGCGGATTCGGCCAAAACCCTGTGACTCTTCTGGACGAAGTTCAATGGCAAGTTTCAATGGCTGTTTGCCAGTTGGGACTTTTGCAGGTATCTGAAACGAAATTGATTGAGGGTCCGTTTGCATTCCTCCAGCACGCGAGCCGGTGAGTACAAATGTGTCGATGTAATTCTCATCGACTGGTTCTGAACTGCCGAACCCATTGGGCATGAGGGAAAAGAGCGAACCCATGTCTTGGGACTTGTTTGCAAGGCGATCGAGTTCTACGTCGCCGAGAGTGGCGGATTTGAGGCTGATCGGAACATTGATCACGCTGCTGGAGCCAATGCGAGCCTCTTTAAGTTCGAGAACTACCGGGAGCGATGCGCCTGGAAAAGTGTTGGGTCTGGTTTTGAGCACGAAGATCGCGGCATTGTCGAAGAAACGATGTTCTTGTGCGGGCTTAAGCGCGTTGTCGAGCTTGGCTCGTTCGATGAGGTCTCCCCATTCTTCTGCCCAGGGAAGCGCGGGATCGGCCTGTCGCGCGAGTGTGGCTTCAACGACAGAGTCGTATTCGGCAGCGCTGAGTGAGCGACTCATCGCGCGGTTCATAAGTTCGTTTGCGATTGTGACTGACTGCGCCTGAGATGCGTGTTTGGCTTCCCAGAAGAGCAAAGAGAGCGGCTTGAATTTGTTGAGGTCGCTGCCCGTGAGCGCTGCATATCCGACGATTCCAACTGGGATGACTGAGGTGAGGCAAAGAAAGATACCAAGCGATGCCAAAGGGATCACGCGCTGGCGTGCACCTTGCAGCACGGTGCCTTCGCGCTTGAGGCCTGCGCCGCATTCGGGGCACGTGATTGATTCTGGGTAGACCCCGTCAAGATCGAACTTGCACCAGCGGCAGACTGGGTGGTCGTTGATCCGCTTGCCGCGGAAACCGAGGATAATGAACAGCAGCCCCGCGAGGAGCGAAATGAACAAGATCGCAACGAGCGAGGGAACCATGACCGACAGTCTCCCAGGTGAAATATGTGATTCACGTGCGTTGGATGCACGTACACCAACGCAAGATGCGCTGAGACCGTCGGGCCGTCAGCATGGTGCAAGTGATCAGTCTTTTACACCATATGCATCGTGATTTTCGGTGCGGAAAGCTTTGAGCAGCTCAAGGGTCTTGGAAGCATCCTCGGTCTTGTCAGCGATGATTTGCTTTTCAAGGGTCAGGAGATGCTCAACCAATTCGATCATCTTCGGGCGGAAATCTGCAAGCATTTTTGGTCGTTTGGAAGCATCGGGTTGTTTTTCGAAGGCTTCGGAGGTATCCATGCCTTTTGCGATGATTGCGCCGCGCTGAGCTTCGTTGATCAGCTTGAGGTTGTCATCTTTTTTGGATGTGTCGGTGATCTGTGCCTTGAGGCGCTTGAGATTGCCGTTCATGAGCTTCATTGCGGCTTCGAGGTTTTGAGGTGTGGCGTTGGGGCCGCCTGGGCCGCCGGGTCCACGACGAGCACCTGGTTCGCCACGGGCTGGTGCCTGTGCCGGTGATTCAGGGGCACGCTCTGGCTCGCCGCGGGGCTGCGGGTTTTTGGGAGCTGGGGTTGCGGGCTGGGCAAAGGCGAGCACGCCGAGAGAGAGTGCGATTGTTGCTGAAAGCAGTACTTTGGTGGTAAGCCGGTTCAAGATAAGAGGCTCCTGGAAAAGGTGTGACGAGGGAAAAGGATACCCGACGCATGAAGGCGAGGCCAGTTCGCGGATTTGGAAGTCTCCCTTGCGTAACCTTAACCACGTGCGAATGGTGATTGAAATCTTCGGTGGGCTGTATCACCTGCTTCGATTGGGGTTTGCAACGCGATTTGCATTTCGAGGGCCGTATTGGCAATGGCGGCTCCATACTGCGTTTGGTCGGGGGATGCCGCCAAAGGCTGAGCTGTTTCGTGCTCTGATTGCGTATGGGCGATGGATGTATCGAATAAATAACGGGCGATAAGGGTCGAAGGGGCACCTGCGTTGGGAGCAGGTCTGTGGTACACTCTGGCTACGGGCTGATGCTCGAAACACGGAGATCACAGATGTCTGATGCCGCCGCACCGCAGAAGAATTCAGGCCCTGCTACAGATAAGTCGTTTGTCAAAGCGTTTATTCCTGGGCTTATATTGGGATTGGTGGTTGGTGGACTTGGCGGAGCGTTTCTGATTCCGTTTTTGTCGGATGATGTTCCCAATATGCCCAAGTCGATTCCGGCGGCGCCGAGTACTCGAGACCGCGATGCGCGGCCAGTTGAAACAGTGGTTCCCAAGCTTGGCGACAAGGTCGAACCAAAGGCGCCAGCAACTTCACCTGCGACTCCAACGACACCTGCACCGGCTCCGAAATAAACTAGAGGAAATCCGCGATGGACCGCGATCAACTGCGACGGGTTGTCAAACAACACGCCGAAACTTCACGATTGCTTGGTGTTGATTTTGTGCCTGTTTTCCGGGCTGAAGGTACGGAATTGGTCGGAGCAGATTCTGGCACAGTCGAAGAGGCGGTTGCCGAGTCACCACGAAAGAAGCCTGTGGAAGTGATGGCGATTGCGAAGGAAGATCGCAAGCCCGTTGCGAAAGTTGCTGCGGTTGCTGGAGTGCGGACACGAGAGTCGGTGCGAGCAGTTCTGGATGAAATATTGGAGCGATACGAAGCGGATGCGCCGCACAAGGCGTTCAAAACCGCGCACAACCGCATCGTGTTTGATGATGGTGATTGCTTGGCACGGCTGATGTTTGTTGGCGAAGCACCGGGCGAAGATGAAGATATTCAGGGCAAACCGTTTGTCGGGCGTGGCGGGCAGTTGTTGAACAAAATGATTGCGGCGATGGGACTGACACGGGAGGTGGTGTATGTTGCCAATGTGCTCAAGACGCGACCTCCTGATAATGCGACACCAACACTGGCCGAGTGCCGCCTGTGCGAATCGTATTTGTTTGAGCAGATTCAAGCGGTACGTCCGGAGGCCATCGTGACCTTGGGGCTTACGGCAAGTCGAGTTGTGCTGAAAAGCGAAGCTCTGATGTCGACCATGCGCGGGAATTGGCACAGATTTGCGCTCTCGGATGGGACGTCAATTCCGGTCATGCCAACGTACCACCCGGCGTATTTGTTGCGGGCGTACACCCCCGAAAACCGCGAAAAAGTGTGGTCTGATATGAAGCAAGTCCTTGAGCAGCTTGGACTTAGTGTTCCCGCGACATCAGCGGCGAACCCCAGCTGA
>SXOY01000117.1 GCA_005776545.1 Planctomycetia bacterium
AAATCTCAAATCTTAAATCGCCTTCTATATCTCCCTCGCCTTCCACTCTGCCTTCGCAGCGTGCCATCGACATTCCTGTTGATGCGCCTTCGCCTTCTTCCGCCTCTCAAATCTCAACATCCAACTCTCAACTCGACAAGCCTTCTGCTCCCGCTCCTTCCTCTGAACTTTCAACTCTCAACTCTCAACTCGCTGCGTCTTCCGCTCCCTCCTCTGAAATCTCAAATCTTAAATCGCCTTCTATATCTCCCTCGCCTTCCACTCTGCCTTCGCAGCGTGCCATCGACATTCCTGTCGATGTGCCTTTGCTGTCTTCAACTCCGTCCCCTTCCTCCTCTGAAATCTCAAATCTCAAATCGCCTTCTCTGTCTCCCCCGCCTTCCACTTCGCCACTTCCTCCCACCTCAGCACTTCCTCCCACCTCCCCCGCCACCAGAAAAATGCACGAACTCCAATCCTTCCTCGACACCCTCACCATCAACTACGAAAACCCCGATGAAGTCGCTCACCTCGGTCAACTCCTCACCATCTACGCACAACTCCAAAACTCCGCGGCGGTCGAACGCATCTCCGAATCTCTCGACCAGGTCGGCGCCGGCTACAAGCGCGAACCCCTCACCCGCGAATTGACCAAAGTCCTGTCCATCCAGGACCGCGTCCTCGCTCGCGCCCAGCGAGAAAAGGCCGCCAAAGAAAGAGACCACCGCCGCATCGAACGCGAAGCAAAACGCGAACTCGCTCAGGCTGCCAAACAGGCGCGCGATGAAAAACTCTTCAACCAGCGCGAAAACCACCTCGCCCGCAATGAAAAAATCGCCAACATGAATCACCAAACCCAACTCCTGCGCCAGCAGACAAACAAGCGCTCAAAATCCCAACGTGTCGAGCAGGTCCACTCTGCCGCGCCCTCTGCCCATTCGTCCCCGCCTTCCACTGTGCCACTTTGCCACTCCGCCACTTTGCCACTTCCTCCCGCCTAAGCACCCAGCTCTTCCTTCTCACCGCACTCCTCCATACGGTACCGCTCACATGAACTGCAAGACCTGCAACTACTCACTCTGGAACAACACCAAGGGTCAATGCCCAGAATGCGGCACGCCTTTCAAACCCTCTGATTTCGATTTCATTCCCGGCGCTGTCCGCTTTCATTGCCCCCACTGTGCCCAGCAATATTTTGGCACCGATTCACATGGTCATCTGGAGCCGCGTTCTTTTGCGTGTGTCACGTGTCAGCAACCGCTTGACATGGACTCAATGGTGTTGACGCCTGAAGTTGGTGTCGATGAAGAGGCGACACAGGCTCCCGAAGTGCCCTGGACCAGAGTCAATGCCGGGTTCTTTTCCAGATGGTGGAACACCATCTTCGCGGCGATGTTTCGGCCTCATGTTCTGGCCGCGGGGATTCGGCCCGGCGTGGGCACCGGCACCGCATGGTGGTTTGCAATTGTCACAAACACAGTTGTTGCAATGGGATCATGGGGAGCGTTGCTCCTGTTCATCTTGATTGTGTTCACTGCCGTCAGCCCCGGTGGCGGCGGCCCGCCGATTACGGCGATGGGCGCGGGTCTGGGTGGCCTGGGTCTTGTCACCATCGTGGCATATCCAATCCTCATTCTCATCTGGGGCGGCTGTGCCCACATGATCATGCACATCGGTGTCACACGCCCGAAGCACACACTGCGGCACACCTACGCCACATTGTGTTACGCCGCGGGAGCAAATTTCGTCAACATCATCCCGTGCATTGGGACATACGCCGCGCTTGGTGGAATCTGGTGGATGGTCGCCACTGCGATTGGATTGAAGCACTCGCAAAAAGTACCGACATCCAAAGCGGTTGCCGCCGCGATTATTCCGCCGCTGGTCATGGCAAGCACGTGTATTGCAATTTACATGGGTGTTGTCATCACGGCTATGGGTTCTGCTCGCACGGCGATGGCAACGGCCACAGCGTCCGCGCTCGCTGCCAGCAACGCAGTGGATCAATCGCTCACCAGCGCGATCACAACTGCGTTGCAAAGCACACCAACGACACAATTTCCAAATCATGTCGCGGAACTGGTCCTGACCAATTCTCTCAACACATCGTCGTTCACGCTCTCTGGCAGCGGAACGGCAGCGGGAACAATTCCTGTTCTGGGCACTTCGCTCGCACAAGTCATTTTCCTGCCGACGCTTGAGGAAAAACGCGTGCAGACGCGGCTAAGTCAACTTCAAATGCCTGCGGTTTATCGCTTCGGCGATTTCATCTTTACATATCAGGGTGTTCCAACCGCCGCGCCTGTAGGCAAAGACATCTCTGATCTCTGGCTGGTGTTTTCATCGCTTGACCCTTTGTCGCCGCCGCCAACTGCGATAAATCCCTGGCCATTCACTCAACCAGCAACCTCAACACCTGCTCCATCGCCAACCGCAACTGCGACCGTACCCACCACAACACCCGCAAGAAGCGTGCACGCTGGTCTGGCATCAGGCGCAGTAAAAACAATTTCCCCTGAGACTTTCGCGACGGAACTTGCAGCGCAAAATGCTCTGCGAGCCACGTTTGGCCTGACGCCGATCCCATTGCCTGAATCGTTGAAACAATGGACCGAACCGCAGCCACCAGAATAAAACTTAAGATTCGCGGCGTGCATCCAGAATTGTGCAGCGGACCAGTTCGTTGCCGTTTCGTTGAGGCGATTGTTGCACAAGCGTAATTGCCTTGTCAGCCCAGCATTGGACCAGGTTGTTATCGCTGTCACTGCCCTCACCAATTCCAACGGTCAGTCGATATGTTCCGTTGCCAACATCCGGCCAATTGAAAACAAGCACAAGTGTGGACATTCCAGGTGGAAGCGAAAACACCTGCAAGCCGGACTTGGCGTTGTTCCCGCCCATTACCGGAGTGTCAGCATCATCAAAAGCGGTGACCCCGAATACGATTGCTTCAAATGGTCGTAGTGCCGCGACTCGTGCTGTAACGACAACTTTGTCACCCGTTCGTACTGCGGCGCCGCTCGCAACCGGCTCATCATTGACTGCCAGACCAAGCGCGTTAATTCGAGCTTCCAGGTCGCCAAGCAGCGTGTCGGGCGCAACGGGCATCAGCGTTCCCGCCGCGACAACAGCAACAGGTTGTGCTGTTCCAGGTGAAGATGTTTTTCGGTCGCCATATTTCCTGAACACGGCATCAACATCTGACCAGTCATCGCCCAGCAATTCATGCACGCGGGCAACCTGCTCGGGTGTTAAGTCAAAAGCAGATTTCTTTCCAGGGAGCGCAATCGGATCAGAAAACGGCGTTCGCTCCTCTGATTCCCTTGTCACAAACTCCCGAAGATGCGTCTCATCTTGAATTCCCAGAAAACGGAGAATTTCAGAGGTGACCTTTTCGCCGTTGCCAGACAATTCTTCGTGCGTGATTTCTAGATATTGCGAAGGTGGCAGCAATGCCCCAAATTCGCGGCCACGCTTTGTGATCCGCACCCAGATATCGATCGCTGCATCAAGTCCCATCCAGCGCTTGCCCACAATGGACCGAATCACTTCAAGCGGATCGCGTCGGATGTGAATGAATCTGGCATCGGGAAAGACCTCGAGTATGAATTCCAGACAGCCAGGGGAAAGCGATGGATCGGCATAGCCCGGTGTCTTATCGCCCCAGACTTCGATTTTGCGGCCCAGAGATTCGGCAAGCGACTTGTAGTAGGTTTCGACTGTGCTGCGAACTTGCGACTTCATATGCGCAATGAAGCCGGATCGCAGGTCGCGATTGTGGATCTGGTGTCGAGCTTTTTCTGCCGCCGCGAGCATCTCGGCATAGAACGACATCATCCGCAATTCGTTGGTGACCAGCACCTTGCTGTGATGACTCAGCAATTCACCCAGGTACGTCGTGCCTGATCTGGGACAACCAAAGATAAAGAGCGGCTGTGAACGCATGGTGTGCTTATCCCGAAGAACGCTGTCAGGATCGACCGAAACAGATTTCGACAGTACCTGAGTCATGTTCCCAAGTGTACCAGATCGACGGTAGCAAGCTGTATCAGGCGATATCATGTAGCTATGCCAACCCGGACCGCATCGCCAATACCCCTTCCCAGCCTGACGGTTTTTGACCATCCATTGATTCAACACAAGCTGGGGTTCATTCGCGATGCCGCGACTGGACATCGGGCGTTTCGCAATCTGCTGGGAGAGATCGCCGGTCTGATGGTGTTTGAGGCGACCCGCAGTTTTCCGACGGTGGACATTTCGGTGCAGACGCCGCTGACGTTGGCGACTGTGAAACGGTTAGCCGGGACTATCACAGTGGTGCCGGTGTTGCGGGCTGGGCTGGGAATGGCGCAAGGGATTCTGGATGTGATGCCCGAAGCGCGAGTTGGGCATCTTGGAATCGTTCGAGATGAGGCCACGCTCCGACCACGTGCGTACTTGGAACGTTTACCATCAAGACTTGGCGATGGACCGGTAGTGCTGGTCGATCCGATGCTGGCAACCGGCGGTTCGGCGGTGGCGGCGCTTGATGCGCTCAAGCGAGCTGGCGCGAAAGATCTGCGGATGATGGTGCTTGTTGCTTCGCCGCTGGGCGTGAAGCGCGTGCACGAGACCCATCCAGATGTGGCTATTTACGCCGCGGCGGTTGATCCGCTTTTGAATGAGAAGGGGTACATTGTGCCCGGGCTTGGCGATGCGGGCGATCGGATGTATGGGACCGTTTAAGCGCCGGACCACTTGCGGACGATGACGGTATCGTTCTGGCCGCCGAACCCGAAGGAATTTGAGAGGCAGACGGAGACGCCGCCTTTTTGGCGCATGTCGCGTGGCGCGCCGGGGACGTAGTCGAGATCACACTCTGGATCGGGCG